>DMNE01000229.1:7918-40295 GCA_003453735.1 Nitrospiraceae bacterium
AGGCGTTGCTGTCACGGTCCCATTTGTCGGCGCCGTCGTGTCAAGGATTATGCTCGCTGAATACGGTGTCGCAGTGGTATTGCCCCATACATCCCTAAACCACACATACACCGTCTTTGTCCCGTCCCCTGGTGTCAGCGTCCAGCTCGTTGTCGCCGCCAATGCCCTCCATGCTGTGCAACTTGTGGTGTTGCTCACGCACATCTGACTTGCACTATCCGCAGTTAGTGTCAGCGTTACTGTTGTACCCTTGCTTGCCGCAGCCCCTCCGTTTATGATTATTGTGCCGGACGGGAACGGTACCTGGAGGCTTGCCGTGGCGGTCTTGCCGCTGTCATTGCCTATCACCGTGTGGGGCCCCGCAACTGTGGCACTACAGGTCGCCCCCGTGCAGGAGCCGTCAGGAGATATGCTGAAGGTGGTCGAGCTCGTTACAATCCCTACAACGTTGTTGGAAGCATCATAACCCGTTGCAGTATAAGCTTGGCTGGCTCCAGCATTGATCGTCGCTGATGAAGGGCTGATCACAATGTGGTCCAATTGAATAGCATTCTGTGTTGTAAAGGCCTTAAGGCAAACATTTGTGTTAGTATATAAAGTTGTTATATCCTGCCAGTTAGTGCCGTCAGAGCTCACGTAACTCTGCCCCGCGCTTGCTGTAGCCGCACTACTGTAGCCAGTTATCGGCAATTCTATCGGGATGGGGTAGTTATATCCTGGAGTGGTGAGGCTTACCGCGATGGAAAAATTCTGGGACGACGAGATCGAAACAGGTGTGCCAAGGCTGATCGTGTGGTAGCCCGGCCAGGTGATCGTGCCGGTCTGACTTCCCGAAAGAGTACCGCCAATGGGATTTGAACCGACATTCGTAAAAATGTATACGGTATAGGATGAATTAAGTGATGCCGTGTAAAAGCTCACCGCTGCCACCTGTTCGTTCGCCACAGCGGTGAATATATTTGAAAACCACGCCGCGTCGTTTCCGTAACCTAAGGAAGTTGTCCATCCAAGGGGATCGTACTCGTAGATTGAACTGTAATTAGTGGTCGGTTCGGCACCGTTAAAGACGTAATTGTTCTTGCCAATTAACGTGTCATAGTATGAAATGTAGAAATAGCCGCCGTTGACACCCCAACTAGTGCCCCAGCTGTTCTTGATGATGAAAGCCCCGTTGTCGGGAGCAGCGGGGGAAAAACTGCTTGCAGGAAAATTATCATCCCATCCCACAATCACAACTGCGTGATCAGCACTATTGGACCCGTTATAGTAATAGGTAGTACAGGTGCTACTGTAGCACGGGGCGGTCGCATAACTTGATGAAGAATAATAGGTTGTGAAAACACCTCCGTAGCTCATGATCGCCTGCTTGATATTTTCGTTATCGAGGGAGTTTCCCCTGTCGGGGATGATGAGAACTTCCTGCACGTGTTTCTGGACAGGCAGTCCTGAGGGTGAGGTGTAGGGAGGATTCGGGTTATAGGGGTCGTCTGACTCGTTGATCGGACCGCTCCACCGTGCGAGGTAGGCAGTCGACATGTCTGCNNGTCCCAGGTCTCTGCCGTCAGGAGGTTGGATTCCAGAGAACCACAAGTCGCGAAGGCCCAACAGTCCCCGCAGGACCCCTGATCTTTGACTGGGGTGACCTTCCCCAATGTGCGGAGATCATAGCTAGACGCTGAAAGAACGAAGAACCTAAATTCTGAAGGAGACTGACCTTCTAAATGCGAAAAATCGAGAGGGGAAGGAATGAATCCCACTGCCTGTTTTGGCGACGTCGCTTTCTGCAGATCGAATAGTTTGACCTGCTGTGTAAATTGCGCAAAAGCAGGAATCAAGGGAGCCTGCGTAGGAATTTCCTGAGCACTTGCGGTAGTAGAGAAAAAAGCTAAGAGGATTGATAAAATCAGAACTATAATAGCTTCTCCCAGTCCTTTTTCTTCCATAATGACCTCCATTCTGTTTTCGCTGATCTCACGTGATTAGTTCGTAATATTTTATTGTGTTAACAACTCCTTTGTTCCATGTCAACGACCCACATGAATACCTTATTTTTGCAGCAATAGCATTTCCCATTGCCACCCACATAAAGGGGCCATTACACACAAATAACTCCAGCCATTTCTGAGACAGAATACTAGATGCAGAGGTCTTTGCCGTGACCGCCTGAAGTTTATTGTTGTAGGTCGGTATAAAGTCTCCTTTAAGAGAGATTTATTCTCTTATCGGCCTTTTTTCGAAAATCTTTAGCCTCATCTCAGTGCCCCGGTTTCGCGAGGCCGATACTATCGTCTCTGTAGCCTTCGCCTCACAAGGATTTGGCTGTGTGGCGTGGAGGCACTTATGTGTTTTGCGAAACTCTTAAGATCAAATTAAAGACACTTTATATAATAGCTCAAAGAAGTAGCAGTTGGACCGAAAAATCGACATAGACTCTGGAGCACCCCTTGTTTAGCCTCCTCGGAGTCTTAAAGACGATCTTGAACGGCTCTTCTTTAAGATCGGCATGGGCTTTCGAATCACCATGCCGCTCTCTTAATCGGTCGCAGATTTTTGGACTTCGGAGAGAAACTACCGAGTCAGCTTCGTGGTACCTTGCCGCTATCTGCAGGAAATCGGGGCAAGCATGTATGCAGCAAGGGGGCAGTCATCTCCCGCAAAGCCGCATTAGCGCTTGCGGCGCACGGAAGGTCTCGATGGCTGTCGGGATCCTTGCCGTCACCTGTCTCCGATAAGGCACGGCTTGCTATCAGCTAACAGCGAACCCCCGGTTTGCGAATCGTTGATAATTATGGATATTTGTCCATGGTTTTAGGAACCGTCCCTCGTGCGCCGTGCTTATATGGAGGCGATATTGGGACAGCGGGCGGGTGCTGTCCTCTGCAATTGGGATCAAAAAAGGACTTTGAGAGTATTATCATGCCACTGAACAAAAGGGTTTCCCAAGAAGTCATCCTCTGCACATATTAACGCTTGTTATCGTATGATAACGACGGTGTAGGATCATCAGGAAGCTAAGCCTGAAGAAGATATAAAAAATCTGTCTGTAAAAAATCTCTCTTGACTTTCCGGATTTTCCTGATAGACTTTTTTTTAGTTAACGGTTGTTTCTTTCTTTATCGGGGGTTCTTGCGATCAAAGAGGACTACTGACACCGTGACAGCCAAGAAATCGAGGGGGAACAAGAAATCATGAGTCAAGAGGATTCTGTTTCCAGAGAGAGTTTTTACAAGGCAACAGGCAGATATAGAGGAGTCCTTTCCTGGATACTAGCGACCGACCACAAAAGGATTGGCTTGATGTATCTGACTGCGATTCTGACGTTTTTCTCCATAGGCGTTACCCTCGGGGTACTCATGAGGATCAACCTTATTTCGCCGGGGAGGTTTATCTCGGAAAGGGTGTATAATTCTCTCTTCACCATCCACGGAGTAATACAGATATTCCTTTTCATCATCCCCGGAATCCCTGCATCGCTCGGGAATTTTTTCCTGCCCATCCTGATAGGCGCGAAGGATGTTGCTTTCCCGCGCATAAATCTCATGTCGTTTTGGCTCTATCTGGCGGGCGGCACTCTGCTAATCCTCTCGATCTTTGTTGGCGGCGGCGCTCCCGATACGGGCTGGACCTTTTACGCGCCCTACAGTATAAGGACGACGGCAAATATCTCGTTAGCCCTTTTCGGCGTCATCCTGCTCGGCTTTTCCTCAATATTTACGGGGTTGAACTTTATTACGACAATTCACCGGTTGAGGGCGCCGGGAATGAAAATATTCCACATGCCATTGTTTTGCTGGTCGCTCTACGCAACCGCATGGACTCAGGTACTCGCAACCCCTGTCCTTGCCTTAACCCTGCTACTACTTATTCTCGAGAGGTTCTTTGCGATCGGGTTCTTCGAACCAAAACTGGGAGGGGATCCTATTTTATATGAACATATGTTCTGGATCTATTCTCATCCTGCGGTCTATATCATGATACTTCCCGCAATGGGCGTAGTCACGGAGATATTCCCTGTCTTTGCGAAGAGGACGATCTTCGGCTATAAGGCGATCGCGTTCTCAAGTCTCGGGATCGCTTTCTTCGGCTATCTCGTCTGGGGCCACCATATGTTCACAAGCGGGATGAGCGACACATCGAGAATCATTTTTTCATTTATTACTTTTTTGGTTGCGGTCCCCACGGGCGTGAAAGTCTTCAACTGGGTCGCAACCCTGTATAAAGGGTCTATTAAACTCGACTCTCCGCTCATCTACAGTCTTACCTTTATTTTTCTATTTTCCATAGCGGGTCTTACAGGTCTGATGATAGGCACTCTTTCTCTCAATTTATACCTCCATGGCACCTATTTTATCGTTGGTCATTTTCATTACACCATGTTCGGCGGCGCGGGGTTCGGTTTTTTTGCCGGGCTGCACTATTGGTTCCCGAAGATGTTCGGGAGGATGTATCATGAAAGGACTGCAAAGATCTCTTGGTTCATCATGTTCATCGGATTCAACGTCCTCTATTTCTCGATGTTTATTCTCGGGCTGCAGGGGATGCCAAGGAGATATTTTCAGTATCTGCCGAGATTCTATACAAACCACGTGATTTCCACTGTCGGTTCCTGGATCCTCGCGGCGGGTCTCATCCTCATGTTCGGGAATTTCATCAGGGCTCTGTTTAAGGGAGAAAAGGCCCCCATGAACCCGTGGGGAGGCACGACCCTTGAGTGGCAGATACCCTCTCCACCTCCGGCAGAAAATTTTGAAGCCACACCCGTAATCGAACATGGCCCCTATAAATATGACTGACGGAAAAAGATCCTTGAATGAAGTGCGAATATTGAGGTGAACAGTGGATAACCCCCAAAAGATTGCGGTCAGACACCGGGTCGATTACGTCGGCGCGAAGATGGGGATGTGGATATTTCTTTTTACCGAAGTCCTCTTTTTCGGCGGGCTCTTCCTTCTCTATTCGGTATTCCGTGACAAGTATACCCTCGACTTCCATAACTCCGCGGCAGAACTTGATCTCTTTCTCGGGACGGCTAATACCGTTATCCTTCTCACCAGCAGCATGGCGATGGCTTTTTCGATCGCATTGATAAGAAGAGGGAAAAAGGCTTCATCGATCCTCTGCCAGGGCATCACCATTTTTTTAGGGCTCGTCTTTCTCGTCAATAAATACATTGAATGGAGCGCGCACGTTCATCACGGAATCTATCCTCACTCTCCATTGTTGGACAATATGAGCAGGGGGAAGATCATTTTTTTCAGCCTCTATTATGTGATGACCGGTCTTCACGGTCTACACGTGCTCATCGGGGTCTGCGTTATCTCGGGTACGTTGCTCTTCACTAAAAAAGAGATCATTCATCAGAACGATTTCGTGAAACTCGAAAATACAGGTCTTTACTGGCACTTTGTTGATATCGTGTGGATCTATCTTTTCCCTCTCTTTTATCTCATAACATAGGAGGACCGGTCGATGAACGGAAACGGAGTGCCCCTGCACGTTCCTAAAAACAGGGTTTATCTATTCGTATGGCTCTGTCTCGTGGGGCTTACCGCCACCACTGTCGCGGTCGCAAAGTTGCATCTCACCAACTATGCGGCATTGGCTGCTATCTTCATTGCATCAACTAAATCCGGCCTGGTTCTGACTTTTTTCATGCACTTGAAAGAGGAACCTCTCATATTGAAAGTAATGCTTTTCCTCGCGCTTTTTGCGCTGACCCTTATCGTTCTGCTCACCTTCTCCGACGTATGGTTCAGGTACCAGTGAGGAGAGATCATGCTTATTCCTGAAGCTTCGAACTCAGCTATCAAAGTGGACACCACGTTTTCCTACATTCTTGGGATAGAAGTTATTCTCCTGATGCTTGTGACATCCACTATGATCTTCTTTGTGATCAAATATAATAGGAAGAAAAAAGAAACTCCTGAAAATATTGAAGGGAGCATGTTCCTTGAAATCATCTGGACAGCGATCCCCACGCTTCTTGTGATCGGGATGTTTTATTTAGGATGGAGGAGTTTCGACATAATACGCTTTGTTCCTAAAGAGGTGATGACGATCAAGGTGACGGGCCGCCAGTGGTCCTGGCTTTTCTCTTACGAAAACGGCAAGCAGAGCGATACTTTGAATGTCCCCCTCGGAAAGCCGGTAAAGATGCTGCTCACCTCGGCGGATGTTCTCCATAGCTTCTATATTCCTGCTTTCAGGATCAAGGAGGACTGTGTCCCGGGGCTGGAGACCTACCTCTGGTTTACCGCAGAGGAACTCGGGACCTATGATATCTTCTGCACTGAATACTGTGGTTTGGGCCATTCAGGCATGGTTTCGAAGGTAATCGTTATGCCTGAAAAGGAGTTCGATGCGTGGTACAGCGCTGCACCTGCTGCCGCAAAGGTAAGCGGACTTAAGATCCTCGAGGAGAAAGGATGCCTCGGTTGCCACACCACGGACGGGACGAAGAAAATTGGACCCACATTCAAGGGACTCTATGAGTCGAGAGTGACCGTCGTGACGAACGGAATGGAGAGGGTGATCACTGCGGACGAAGGATATCTGAAACGGATGATTTTGAAACCAGGGGTGGACATAGTAAAGGGCTATCCTAATATCATGCCCCCCATTCCCGTAACACCGGAAGAATTAAATGCCATTGTGGAATACATTAAAACACTGAAATGAGCACGTTCATCAAAATCGTAAGCTGCTATGTTCAGCTTTGCAAGGTGAAGATATCGCTTTTTGCCGCGATCTCCTCTGCGGTTGGATTCATGCTCTCAGCCTCAGAACTGAAGACCCGGATAACCATCCTTGCTTTGGGAACCTTTTTCCTGGCCGCTGGATCATCGGCTCTAAACCATTACCAGGAGAGGGATATCGACGCCCTCATGGAGAGAACGAAAAAAAGACCCCTTCCCTCGGGCAAAATCCAGCCTTCCCATGCTCTCTGCTTTTCAGCGGCGCTTCTATTCTTCGGTACTGCGACGCTTCTTTTGACGGGGAGCCTGGTTGCTCCTTTATTAGGCCTTTTAGCCGTACTTTGGTACAATGGGATCTACACTCCCCTCAAGAAAAGAACTGCCTTTGCTATACTCCCCGGTGCTCTCATAGGGGCGGTTCCTCCTGCCATCGGATGGGTTGTAGGAGGAGGCGATTTCAGAGATCCAAGGCTTCTGTCCCTTTGCTTTTTCTTTTTCATGTGGCAGGTTCCCCATTTCTGGCTTCTTGTCCTGGATTATGCTGAGGAATACAAGAAAGCCGGGCTTCCCTCAGTGGCCAGCATATTCAGCAGAACCCAATTGCGACGAATTACCTTTTCCTGGATCCTCGCAACTGCAGTGAGCTGCCTCTTTATGACCGTCAATAGCATTATACGCTATCCCATCAACCTGTTTCTCCTTGCTGTTTCATTCTGGGTCATCGGAAACGGAGTAACCCTTTTGAGAGAAAAAAGGAAAGACGTTCCTTACTCCTTTGCTTTTAGGAAAATTAATGTCTACCTGTTTCTTGTTATGGTGCTTTTATCCGCCGATAGGCTTTTTATGCAAGTAAATCATTGATCATTATGACAGGATTTCATGAGGGATTATATGATCAGCCTTTGTTGAAAAAACCGCAAAAGCACTAATCGAGTCTATTCCACAGTATTTGAGAGAGAGTATCGTACCAAAAATGACCGAGACGGTTGATATATGTAGTCTCGAGTACCTGATCGGTACCCTTGCCACTGCCTACAAAGGGCTTATCACTTCCTTAATCGCAAAGGATTTTTGTATGACAGAGGGAGATGGGATCGTTACGCTCAAAGGAACCATCCTCTCGATGTCTGCAGGAGCATATCAAGCATCGCTCATGCATGAAGGCAGAGAAGTTTCAAGGATAGGCATTCAGGACGGTTTCTTCGAGCTAAAGGCTGATAGCAAACTAATAAAAGAAGCTAAGAACCTCCAGATCGATGTTATCCAGAATGGACGGCATATCGGGACATTCCTGCTGAAAAGGGAGAAGGCAGACGCATTCTTTGTTTCTGCCATGGAACTCTCCGAGGAGCTCAAGGGGATGCATTTTAAACTCCTCACCTCACCGCTTGAGGACAAACCAGGTCTTTTGAACAATGCAGAGAACCTTCTTTCGAAGATCGTATCGACGAAAAAGGACTGGAGGAAACTCTCGGAAGAGATCAACAGTTTCTCCAGAGACCTTTTCTGGGTCGACAGGGATTCCTATTATGCGTGGTATGGTATTTTCTGCATATACTCCTTGAAGGCCTGCAAAAGCCTGGATGATGTGTTTTCGGATAAGCTCATAGCAAACTTCCTCTCCTTGATCGAACTTCCCCTTGAGAAGGAGTCTGATCAGAAACGGTTGCGGGTTTTGGTCGACATATGGTTACGGGAGATAGAGGGTTCATCGATAAGTCTTTCGCACCACGCTCGACAGGTCAGAAGCGTGATCAGCGGGATTTGTGAAAAGCTTCCTGAAATGGATATCCGTGCCGCAATACACACCTTTATTGCTTCTTTGAAAGAAGGGGTGATGAAAACCCCTGCAATAAAGGATGCTCTTTTGGACGCAATGGGAGGGGCTCTGACAAGGGATGATTACACACTGCTTGGTAAATTTAGTGAGCACAACAGAAAAGAGTTGCTGCTTGCCATAACCGCGGCTGAAGCGATGGCTGAGGGAAAAGAATACGCGCAATTTCTGGAAAAGATTGGGGAGATCGGCACATCGTTAGCGGATGATTCGGAGATGGTCAACACATTTTTTAACGTCATCGAAAGGAATATGACGGAAACTTCCGTCAAGAGACTTTTTGAAGCCCTGTACGAAATGTTGTCGATCTTTGACCGATTATCCCCGGACGCTATGAAGAGGGCCATGCTTAATTTGGCGGGACTCATCAGGCAGACGATCACCCTGGGGATGATCGAGGCCTGTGAGACGTTATTGAGGCAGATTGAAGGAGAGGCGTCCCTAGCGCAAGAGGATGTCGTCCTGAACCCTGAAGTGGCCTCAGCAATATTCCATGCTAACGATGCTACCCTGATGGAACAGTATAAGGGTTACCTGAGAGCGATAGTGATCCCTGCCCCGCGGGTTACCGGTTTTTCAGATGAGACATGGGCAGAGATCATAAATCCTCTGCATTTAGGACGATTGTCGAAATTCATCAGTATTATTCGGCTTGACCCTGACAGTTTCAGGGATATTCTCATCCATGTGATCTGTAACCTCTCTATCACCGGCGTTTTTATCCCTGATGACAGACTCTTCCAACGCGAGGTTTCTTCCTACCTGAGCTCAGACACTCTTCGAAATAATTTCTTGCTTCATTACATGCTTCTTCAGAGACTGCCGGTATATTACCATGAGGTGGGAGCCACAGGCAGGATAAGAGATGATACAACAGCGATAGACTCCTGGGGCAACGACCCCGTTCTTTATTTCTTGAGAAAACAGGTGCATGTTAATGCAAGTAACTACAACATCCATCTCATCGAAGAGATTATGAAAGCATGGGTGTATAAAAGTTATGACCTTCTCAAAAAAGTTGTGCCTGAGGAGGTATTGAGCAGGGCAAACACTGAGCTATTAATGCAGTACTCCTCTGCAATGCAGCAATCTTTTGAATCTCTCGGCATACTCGATGAAGGAGGACTGCACCTTGAAAAGATTCTCTCGGTACCAGAGGACGATTTGGAAGCGAGGCTGAAGGAGTTGCATATAGATGAAGAGATTCATTCAAAGGTACTGCTCGTCTGCAGAATTTATCGGGAAATCGTCAAGAAATATTCACATGCCGGAGGTCCTATCGAAACAAACAATCTATACACAAAGCTCTCTCAGAGCATAAGCAGAGTGAAAAGTCTTAAAGAAACAATCATTTCGACGGAGAAAACCCAGCCCGATGAAGCTCTTTACTTTAAGAGGCACATAGCCTTTGGCATTCCCTCTGTGATGGGTTCCTACCACGAGAAGAAGTTCGATGCCATGGGGGAGATACTCAGGAATGAAGATCGGATACGGGTGATGGTTGAGAAGATCATTTCCGAGATCGGTGAGAGAAAGAAAGACTTTACCGGTGATGACATCGGCCAATGGACGTATTGCCTTGAGACCCTGAATGAGCTATTTACCGTGCATGCACTGGGAAACTTTCAGGTTGAAGAACTCATTACAATTATAAGGACAAACAGACTTCGCACATCTCAAATCATCGATATGCTCAGGATGTGGCAGAGAGAGCTGACATGGATGGTGGAGTCCCTGTCGAAGACATTCCACAGTCCTCTCACGGAGATTCTGAAGATTTTTCCTGAAGATGAATTGCCCGAACACCTAAGGCGGTTATATTCGAAAGAGGGCGATTTTGTGAACAAGGCGACAGATGTCATCCTCAGAGACATGCTGAACGGCGTAACGGGGCTTGTGGAACTAGACAGGATTCTTATTGTTCTCATCCGTGAGTTGAGTTTCCGCGTGGCATCAGGGCTTGATGAAGAATTCAACCAAACGGACAGACCTGAGACAACTTCGGACTATTTTGAGCTTGACGAACTGTCAGACATCGATGCAATGTGGTTGGCCCCCTTGATAGGAAGCAAGGCAAAAAACCTAGTTTATCTCCGCAATAAGGGACTCCCCGTTCCATCTGGGGTCATCTTTTCTTCCCTGCACACTCACAATTACCTGAAATTTACAGAAGATCATAGCTTCACTTCAACCCTGCGAAGGGCAGTTGCGAAAGTCGAGGCCCGTACTGGTATGGTGTTTGGAGGCAACAAAAGGCCGCTGTTCCTGTCGGTGAGGAGCGGGTCCTATATCTCAATGCCGGGTATTCTCTCCACGATACTTTATTGCGGAATGAATTCGGAGGCACTCAAGGCATTCATCGAGGCTACCGAGAATCCATGGCTTGGCTGGGATTCTTACCGGAGGTTCATCGAGCATTACGGCAACGTTATCTATGGCCTCGATGGGAGGCTGTTCGAAGATATGGCCGAGACCTATATGAAAGGGATGGGCGTACAGAAGAGGGAGGACCTCAAGGCAGAACAGATGGAAGGGCTAGTCGGTCTTTACAAGAGTGAGCTAGCAAGAAGAAATCTGAAGATTCCTGAGGACGTCTATGATCAACTCAGGGAATCAGTGAAGGCTATTTATTCGTCATGGTACGCAGAAAGGGCGGTACAGTTCAGGGAAGCGATGAATGTTTCAGAGCGGTGGGGAACCGCCGTTACCTTGATGAAGATGATTTATGGTAATGACAGAGGCTCCGGCACCTCGGTATTTTTTACCCGTAAGCCTTTTTCACTCGAAAGGGGAGTCTACGGTGACACGAAGGAGACCGCCACAGGAGGAGACCTCGTGTACGGTAAGTACACAAATCGTCCTCTTGCAAGGGAGCAGGCTTTCGATACCATGAAGAGTCTCGAAGAAATTGATCCGCCACTGTTTCTCCTGCATGAACGCCTCGGTGAACAAATAGAAGAGGTGATGGGAGGGCTTCCTCAGGAGGTGGAGGCCACTTATACGCGAAGATCGGATGGGGAAAGGCTTATCTATGTGCTCCAGACAAGGCGCATGGAAGTTCACCGGGGCGTTGGAAAGAGATTCGATGACGTCTGTAAGCTAGGATCGAGCGTCATCGGTCGAGGGGTAGGGGTGCACGGCGGGGCCTTAAGCGGAACTGCGACATTTTCTTCTTCCAAAGAACAGATAGAGAAATTGAGGAATGAGTTTAATCTGCCGATAATACTTCTGCGGAGGATGGCTAGCACAAATGATGTTTCAGTGATGGCTGATGTCGATGGAATCATTGCCGCAGCGGGCGGCGTTGCGTCTCACGCAACTGTTCTGGCACAGAAATTCGACCTGACCGCGGTGGTCGGGTGTTCGGATATGATCATAGAAACCGGCGGGGAAGGCCAGCTCTATGCAAGGATAGGAAACCATGTGGTCACGGAAGGTACACCCATAAGCATAGACGGGTCAACCGGGCTTGTTTATTCAGGGTTATGCATGCTTACCATCGAGGCAGAGCGGTAGCAGGCTTTTTGAGGAGCGCTGTCCGCATCGCCAGCGAAAGAACGGAAGCTAGAAAATCAGGGAATAACCGTTGAACATTCCCCGTTCGAGGATATCTGTCTCTATGCGCATCTTCTTGAGCTTGTAGAGATGCTCACGAACTGCTTTGAACTGGTAGAACGCCCACCGGTCGGCAGACTGCGGCTGTGCAAGGAGCATCTCCTTCCCCGTGGATCAATGAGCATTTTCAGTCTTTCCCTTTTCAGATGCCTCGAAGACCCCGATCTTCCGAATTCTTTTGTACCGTTCTTCAACGAGCTTACCCGGTGTTTTTGTCTTCAGGTCCTCAAAGGACTTTATTGCGAAGTCCGCTATCCTGCCGGCTGTGGTTTCATAATCCCTGTGGGCACCTCCATGAGGTTCCGGAATTACTTCATCGATCACCTTGAACCTGAGAAGGTCTTCGGCAGTAAGCTTAAGGGCCTCTGCGGCTTTCTCAAAATCCTCGGGACCGAGATCTCCGTTCCTCTTCCACAGTATGGCCGCGCAGCCCTCAGGAGATATGACGGAATAGACTGAATGTTCGAGCATGTAGAGCCTATCTGCAACCCCCAGGGCGATGGCTCCTCCGCTGCCGCCCTCTCCGATGACAACTGACACGATAGGCGTCTTGATCCTGGACATCTCCATAAGATTGGTCGCGATTGCCTCTGCCTGCCCCCGTTCTTCAGCTCCTATGCCGGGGTATGCGCCCGGAGTGTCAATGAAGGTCAGAATCGGTAACTTGAATCTTTCGGCAAGCTTCATAAGGCGGAGAGCCTTCCGGTAGCCATCGGGATGAGGCTGTCCGAAATTTCTGTATATCCTCTCCTTTGTTCCGCGCCCCTTCTGATGTCCGATTATCATACAGGGCATGTCTTTGACCTTTCCGAGTCCTCCTATGATGGCCAGGTCGTCGGCAAATCTCCGGTCACCGTGAAGTTCAACGAAGTCCTTTGAAAGGAGGGCTATGTAATCGAGCGTGTAAGGCCGGTCAGGGTGCCGGGCTATCATAGTCTTCTGCCATGGTGAAAGATTCGAGAAGATCTCTGAATGGAGGTCTTTCACTTTCTTCTCGAGCTTCTTCGTCTCCGCGGTTATATCGATGTCCTTACCGTCTGAAAGACGTTTTAATTCATCGATCTTTGTCTCGAGTTCCTCAATCGGCTTTTCGAAATCGAGGTAGTATCTCACCCGATCTTAACCGTTCCCTCTCCCAATAATTCCTCGACGCTTTTGACAAGAACCTGAGAGGGTTCTATATGAAGGCCTGTCGCGATGTCTACGAGGGAATCGCTCGCTTCTATCCTGAGGTACACCTGGCATCGGCCCTTCCTTCCGTTGAACGACGATAAAAGCTCCTTGAGTCTCTTGAGGTTGCTGGGAAAGAACGCGGATTTTATCGTCACTACCATCTTCTTCGGACCATCCTCTGCAATGAGGTCTTCCAGTCTCATAATCTCTTTGGAGATGATTTTAATCCCCTTTTCCGTCTTGTCAGCAGTACCCTTGACAACGATCAAACTCTCTTTGTCGAGAATCGCCGAAAGGTTCCTGTACATTTCGGGGAACACAAGAACCTCTATACTCCCCTCTTCGCTCTCGAGGGTGAGGTAAGCCATGGTCTCAGCCTTCCCCTTTGTCTTAATCTTCTTAATAGCGCTTACGACGCCTGCCACCTGAATCTCCTGTCTGTCGGAAATATCGTCGAGTTCAGACAACCTTCTCACGTGCAGAGAAGCGACAACTTCACGATATTTTGATAGGGGATGTCCCGTCACGTAGAAGCCGAGGGCCTCTTTTTCACCCCTCAGGATCTCCATCTCATCCCATTCCCGGATCGCTTTCGCGTTGTCGTCATCCTGACCAAAAAGGCTTCCGACAGCTGCAGAGCCGTTTGAAGTATCTAAAAGAGCCATGGCCTCTGCCCTGTGCACACCGAGGGAGTCGAAGGCGCCTGACTTAATAAGACTTTCAATAACTTTTTTGTTGACTTTCTTCCCGTCAACCCGCCGGAGAAACTCCTCAAGGGAGGTGAACGGCCCGTCCTTCTGTCTCACCGAGAGGATCGATTCAATAGCCGAGGAGCCAACCCCCTTCACCGCTTCAAGGCCAAAGCGGATCGCCTTGCCTATCACCATGAATTCCCTGTTGCAGTGATTGATATCAGGGGGCAAGATGTCTATGGACATCTTTCTGCATTCTGCTATGGACTTCACGATCTTATCGGTGTTGTCAGCATCGGTACTCATTGTCGCTGCCATAAACTCCACAGGGAAGTGGGCCTTGAGATAGGCCGTCTGGTAAGCGATATAGGCGTATGCCGCGGANNGCTTTTTTCTCAGCGATACCATTGGCAACGGCTCCTCGTATGAAGACCTCCTTTTGTTTTTCCATCTCTTCGGGTTTTTTCTTTCCCATAGCCCTTCTCAGGATGTCTGCCTGTCCCATCGAAAACTTTGCTATCTTATTGGCAATCATCATTACCTGTTCCTGGTACAGGATGATCCCATAAGTCTCATCAAGGATTTCCTTCAATTGTGGCATTTCATAGGAAAGCTTAGCTTCCCCTTTTTTTCGCTTGATAAAGTCATCGATCCACGCCATGGGACCAGGGCGGTAAAGAGCAACGAGGGCGATCAGGTCCTCAAACCTGTTGGGCTGCATCCGAGTTAGGATATCGCGCATGCCGGGGCTCTCAAGCTGGAATATGCCCGTTGTATGTCCTGAACTTAAGAGTCTGTAAGTATCCGGATCTTCAAAGGGAATATTCTGCAAAGAGAGTTCGCCGCCATTGGCCTTAACATACTCAAGGGTCTTTTCGATGACGGTAAGTGTTTTCAGGCCGAGAAAATCAAACTTCAGCAGGCCGATAGCCTCTACAGAACTCATATCAAATTGTGTTGTAATGGTTCCATCAGCAGGGTTTTTGTACAGGGGCGCATAATCGGTAAGCGGCTCAGGAGAAACAACAACACCTGCGGCATGAGTGGAGGCGTGCCTGCAGAGACCCTCGAGTCTTCTTGCTATGTCGAGAAGGTCTCTGACCCTTGAATCGTTTTCATATAATTCCTTAAGTTGGGGCTCGACCCTTAATGCCTCATCTATGGTGATATTTAGGGTGTTCGGTATAATTTTGGCGATCCGATCAACCTCGGCATACGGCATGTCGAGGGATCTCCCGACATCCCTGATTGCGGCTTTTGCGGCCATGGTGCCGAAAGTGATTATCTGGGCCACATGGTCTTCACCATATTTCTGAGACACGTAGGAGATCACCCTGCTCCTTTTGTCCTTGCAGAAATCCACATCGATGTCTGGCATGCTGATCCGCTCGGGGTTCAGAAACCGTTCAAAAAGGAGATTATATTTTATGGGATCAATCTCTGTTATCCCGAGGCAGTATGCCACAAGGCTCCCTGCTGCAGAACCTCTTCCCGGGCCTACCGGGATACCGTTCTTGAGCGCATAACTGATAAAGTCCCACACAATAAGAAAATAGGATGAGTATCTCATCTTATTGATGATGTCCAACTCTGTCTGGAGTCTGCTCCTATAGACTTCCGGCGGATTGGGACCAAACTTTTTTTTCAGACCGTCCGTGGCGAGCTCTTTCAGATATGTTTCAGGGGTTCCGCTGTGCACGGCGAACCGAGGCAGCAAATTCGTCCCCAGGGTGAACTCCAGATTGCACCTTTCCGCGATCTCCCTCGTGGACAAAACCGCCGCGGGAATCTCAGCGAACGCCCTCTTCATTTCATCCGCAGACTTGAGATAGAACTCATCCGACTCGAACCGTAACCTATTTTGGTCGCTTGAGGTCTTGCCGGTCTGGATGCAGAGCAGGATATCGTGTGCGCGGGCATCTTCTCTATGCAGATAATGGCAGTCATTGGTTGCAACAACTCCGATATGGAGCTCTTCAGCGAGTTCAACGAGTTTCCGGTTTACCTTAGTCTGTACTGCTAACCCGTTGTCCTGTATCTCGATATAATAATTCTGGGGCCCAAGTATGTTCTTGTACTCGAGGGCACTCTGTCGCGCCTTATCAATCATATCCCTGTTCAGATAATAAGGGACTTCACCTTTCAAACAGGCTGAAAGACCGATCAACCCCCCGCTGTATTGTGCAAGCAGATCCTTGTCGATCCTCGGCTTATAGTAAAACCCCTCGGTGTACGCCTTTGAAACAAGGGTCACGAGATTCCTGTAGCCGGCATTGTCTTTTGCCAGGAGGATGAGATGGAACGACGCTTCGGATGCGCTGGCGCCTCCCTTATCAAAGCGGTTCGACGGAGCTACATATACTTCACATCCGATAATCGGCTTTATCCCGGCCTTCGTGAGCTTCTTATAGAACTCTATTGCACCGAAGAGATTGCCATGGTCGGTTATGGCTACAGCCGGCATCCTGAAGTGGGAAGCGCGTTCAACAAGCTCATCAATCTTTACGGAGCCATCTAGCAGGCTGTATTCGGTGTGCAGGTGAAGGGGTACAAAATCAGAATGTTGGTGCATAATGAATATTACCTGATCAAGAGACTCAAGTTCAACTGAAAAAGCGTTCGATCTGCAAACCATGACGGTACATGGCACGGTTAGCCCGTTCCTCTACGAGGTGATGAAGATTGCGGTTTCTCTGCAGAGAACCGTTCGCTTTTAATGACAGTTTTTGCTCTGCCCCGAGTGAGGTTTAACGGAAGAGAGTCTGCTATAATTAAAGAAAGGTGTGTTCGATATCTCCTGGTTGTACGAAGGTGACCGGATGTGCTCATTGTGAGGAAGGAGGCTTTGGACGTCTTGCCGTCGTGACAGGAAGATATGGCAACATTAAAAAAAATTCTCGAGCGGGTCGAATCCAAAAAGACTGATTACATTGCTTACAATTTTGAAAAGATAGAATATGCAGCCTTGACAACCTTCTTTGACTTAGCCCAGGAATTTGACAACATTGAGGATTTTTATTATTTATGTGTGGCTATCCCGAAAGGTTTTTTTAACCTCGACGCCAGACTCTACCTCATTGATCCAAAACTCAACGGCCTATCCCTCATTAGTTGCTCCGAAGCACCTGAGTGCTGGCCTAAATCTCTTCCTCCCCCCGCGATAGGACCCGATGACCAGCACTCGTATTTACGGGACAACCGCCTTGTATTAGCCGTCCGAGGGAAAAGAGTCCTCATTGAAAAGCTGCCTTTCAAGACCACTCATGATGTCCTTGGCGTATTGGAAATATACCCGATAACGACTCTGAGTCCTCATCACGGACTTTTCTTTGAGAAGTTTGCAAATCGGATCGGCTTCAATATCCATAACCGATTTCTGGTTGAGAAAAACATAGAACATTTGCGGTTCATTCGTTCTCTGGTTGCCGACATTGAACACAATGTGATCGCACCGAACATGATCTACAGGCTCTACCTGAAGCATATGAGGAGAAAGATCATGAAAAACATAGAGTTGGAAAAACTTTTTTCTCAGTATGTGGAAGGCGAAACCGAGATCTCCACAGAACATCTTCTTTCTGAGTTGCATGAGGTGAACGTCGGCTTGATCTCAGAACTGGAGAATATCGAAAAGCATTATCAGAATATGAGCCTCTTTCTCGAAACCCTCTTCAGAAGAAGTCATTTTGACAAGGGACATCTCACTCCTCTTACCAAGCCGTGCAACATGAAGAAGGATGTCGTACAGCCCCAGCTGGAACGGTTCGCCGAACAATTCAAGCACATGGGCATCGAAATAGCGGATCAGTTCAGCGGCATCCCTGATGAGGAGATCATCAGCGTTGTGGATGTCGGCCTGATGGCACAGGTGTACGCCAACCTCTTTTCAAACGCCCTCAAATATGCGGAAGAAGTGATTACTCACGAGGGAGAAAGGAAGAAATATCTGACCTATGGCCGCGAGCTCGTTCGAGACTTTTTCGGGCCCGGCAAAGACGGTATCAAATATAATGTATTCACCACCGGCACGCATGTCCCTGCTGACGAACGGGACAGGCTTTTCGAGGACGAATACCGCGGCGCCGCTACCTCAGGTAAGCCCGGCACCGGACATGGCCTTGCGTTTATTAAGAACGTAGTTGAAATCCATGGTGGGGTGGTGGGCTATGAGGCTACGCAATACGGGAATAATTTCTATTTTGTGCTGCCGAAATGATCTACTGTGACCATTTCTTTTTGAACGCATGTTCTTTCTCCTGCCTGTCGCTTTAAAAAAGCGAGACCCTTACAAAATTTGACAGAACCTGACAAATTCTGTTTACGAGCCTGCAAAGAAGAACTCTTTTACCTCAGGATTGTGAACTTCTATGACATAAAATGCGTTTTATTTTCGAGCAGTTATCAGGATGAGGCGGATAGTATCCGGAGAAAAAGAGATTTGAGAGCAATACGTTTTGACTGGCATGCCTGTTGCTCAGGAGATAATGATACCGGTCAAGGAGGCGGTAACTATGGAAAGGAAGATCCCACGACAGCGAAACTCCCACGGTGGAGCGCTTGACTTCGAAAGGGAAAGGCTTCTCAACCTGATCGACAGTAAAATTAGAAGAAAAGAGATGGAAATTGCAAAAGGATTTGCCGAAGAACTTTTCAGGACCGAGATGGAATTTGCCCTCCTTGGAAAGGCAAAAAAACTGAGGAGATATAACAGCATGATTCTGAAGGTCATGCGCGTTCTGCTGACCGTTCTACTGATGTCCGTTACGTGCACGGTGCTGAACATTTACCCATTTTATAACCTCCTGGCACAGGTGATTACGATACTCGCCATTATTTCTGTTATTGGCACTAACTCTTTTCTCATTGAGCGGTTCGGAAGGGCAATGAAAATGACGATAGAGGGATATGAGACGGTGAGGCAGTCCTTTATCGACCGGTTGCTTGACAGTTTCTTGAACAACAGCAGTCCTGACATGGCACTCAGAATGCTCAACCTGAATGTGGCGTAAAAAGGCGATATTCTTGAAAGATGCCAGAAAGAAACCGTGACAATGCCAGGAAAGAGGACAAGGAGAGGAGGTTGCGAAGATGCTGGTTTTCATGGTTGACAATAGCCACTTGGTTGTGACCGATGCAAGTGAAGAGACGCTCAAGGAGCTCTGGAATGCCTACCACTGGTACCGGTATGACATCAATTTCAGTTTTGATACGTTCCTCAGAGAGAACGGCATCTCCTTCAGGGTGACCTCCCCGAATTTCACTATCTTTGGTTACAGTGTCAGAGCGAGCGAGATCTCCATCAACTAACCTCTCCTTAAAAATGCCCAATGAATCTTATGGTACGAATTTTATAGTCAAACAGCTCAGTGGCTATAAAAACCCTTTGGACTGTGCCAAGCGCTCCCTGGAGTAAGGAGTGCCCGGCAGTGAGCCCTTAGCCTTACTATAAAATCTCAGGAAATAAAACTTTAGTATACTATTATAAAACGCTTTGCCTCGGCAGAGTCGGCAGAGGATGAAAATCGGTGGTTCAGGAGTTAAGGCATGGAACACTTTTATACCGGGCTCGTCGTTCATCATATCGATTTCGGCATCGGCAGGATAGTGAATATAGAGGAAGACCGTATCACTGTCAATTTTGTCAAGGCCGGCATCAAGTCTTTTATTGCTTCTGATGCAAAGATAGAGCTATCGGATACTCCATTGAGCGCTGAGGATGATATGAATTCTGATGAACTGAAGGATGCCATAAGGGAGGTGCTTCGGCAGGAAGGTCTCATCGGAACCATACCCATCGCTGACAAGTGGGAAGGAGGCGAACTGATACTGAAACCAGGCAACCCTGAACTCCAACAGAAGTCAGTCCCTATCGATACCTTTTTTCACAAGATCGTCATGATCAGGAACCAACTCCGCATGCTTGAACAGAATATCAATTCTTCAAAAAATCTTTCAGATCGCGAAAAGGTGGACCTCCAGCAGTATATCACCCGATGTTACGGCACACTAACCACTTTCAATGTCCTTTTTGCCGATAAAAGAGACTGGTTCGTTGGGGCGAAGACGGGCCAAACATAAAACGTTGCAAAAAGGCTATGAGTTTTCCTTCATCGGCATCAAGCAGCCTGGTCTGTAAGGTCCACGGGCAGATGCATTGAGACGTCAGTGCTTCCTGAAACATTCTTATTCAAAAGAGCCGGGCTTTGCATGCCGGGACAGGGCGCAGGCCTGAACCTAGAGGGCCGGTAGTGTTGCTTTAATGCTTGAGTTGTCTCATAATATTACATTTGCAAGGGAGATACCGGACGAGATATCGAAAATTCTTTATACAAGAGGCCATATGATTTGAAAAGCCTAAAAACCGTCATAAACTTTAGTATAATTGGTCTTATGGCTTTGGTCATGATTCTTTCCTCAGGTTATTCTTTCTTGAATCAGTATCGAGAGATAAGGGAAGAAGCCACTGATAAAGCAAGCAAAATGGTACATCTTTTAAGCGGGCTGAGCGAGGATGCCCTTTTGAGTTTGGATTATTCCCTCCTTGATCCTGTTTTGACGAAGGCTCTGGAGCAAGACGGAGTTCTATACGTTAGGGTTGTAGACAAAGAAGGGAAAGTCCTGCGAGAGCAACATAAGGAGAAGCAGGATGCCCGTTTCATCGAAGTCAGCGAGCCGGTGAGCACGGCTGGCGAAGTGACGGGTAAAGTCATCATGGGTCTTTCGACTGAAGCATCCTATGCTCGCTTGATGAAGGACATCCGTATAGCCCTGCTTCAGATTGTCATCGGGCTCGTAGTGTCCTCGACTCTTCTGCTTTTTCTCCTCAATCGGCTCGTCATACGGCGTATTGACCGACTCAACCAGGTAGCCCGTGAGATCGCCTCCGGCAATCTTTCATCTCAAAGCGCGCTAGGAGGCAAAGACGAGATCGCTTCATTGGGCAACTCCATTAACATAATGGCTGCAAGCATCAAAAGTATGATTTTCAATATAAAAAATATTACCGACTCAATTGCTCACGTTACCGCTGAAGTAGACAGTACTTCCCAGAATGTTTTTTCTGAAACAAATGAGCAAAAGGCAGCCGTAATGGAAGCCTCTCTCTCCCTTACTGCCATCAACGAGTCAATATCGAAAGTTTCCTCTTCAGCCGGAGAGCTATCGGAGGCTTCTGAGAAGACATCGTCCTCGATAGTTCAAATGTCTACCGCCATAGGAACAGTTGCAGGCAGCGTCGAGGTCTTAGACGAATTAAGCCGTGATACCGCTTCGTCCATAGAGGAGATGATCGCTAGCGTTAAGCAGATTTCCGATAGCCTTGAGAGCAATTCGAAATCTGCAGAATCTATCGCATCCTCTGTTGCAGAGGTCGCTGCAACTATTAAGGATATTGAAAAGAGCGCTACCAAAGCCGTGTCTCTTGCTGAAGATGTCTCTCGAAACGCCTCTCAAAAGGGCATGTCTGCCGCAGAGGCGGCCCTGCAAGGCATTGCTAATATCAGGAAGAGCGTTACAGAACTCTCTGAGACTACAAACCTACTGGGAAAGAAATCTCAGGCGATCGGTTTAATAGTGACTGTCATTGATGACGTAGCTGACCAGACAAACCTTCTTGCCCTCAACGCAGCCATCCTTGCTGCAAAGGCTGGCGAGCACGGCAGAGGTTTTTCTGTGGTAGCAGAGGAGATCAAGAACCTCGCCGATGAAACATTGTCGTCCACGAAGGAAATTGCTTCGCTGATCAAATCGGTGCAAGACATGGTGAAGTCAAGTGGTGAAAGGGCAATGGAGGGGCTTCGCACGGTTGAGGTTGGCTACTTACTTGTGAGCGATATGGGCCAAGCCCTTAATGCGATCATTGAGAGTTCAACGGCTTCGACCAACATGGCTAAAGATATTCAGAGGGCAACGGCGGAGGAAGCACAGGCCGTGCGACAAATCACGGATTCCATCAATGAAATGTCAGAACAAACTGACAATATTTCGTCTGCTTTGCGGGAGCAGACGAAAGGCAGCCAGCGCATACGCGAGGCTACCGAACGCATGAGAGAACTTTCCGCCCAGGTGAAAACCGCAACTACCGATCAGGGAGAGGGAAGCCAGCATATTTCCAAGGCCGCCGAGAACGTGGCACACCAGTCAGTAGATATCGCGCAGGCCACGAGCCAGCAAGAACAGATGAGCCTCGAACTCATGAGCAGTATGCAAGGGATAGGCAGTATCACGGATGGTTTGAAACTTTCGGTTCAGAGGATGGCTGCTGTAATTGCTTCTCTAAAAGAAGAGGCGGCACATCTTATCTCGGAACTTAAGAAATTTACTGTATAAAAGGAATGGGACTGCTGCGCTTTTTTGGCGTTCTGAATGCTCTTGACCTGAAGATCTTTTGTGCTTGTATGAAAAAACATAGACAGAATGAGCTTTTGACATTCCTGAGAAGAAGAGACCCGTGAATGCTGAAAGAACTTGGTTGTAGCTCCATTTGACTGTGGGCCACTATAGCGCTCACAAGACATCCCCTGTGCAAGGACGGGTTAAGACATCCCTCTTCCATTGTAGTTCACTCAGATATCGCGCTTTCAGATTTTAATACGGTAGGGAGGTTGGAAAAGCAGAAAGTGTTAGAAAAATGAGAAAAGGATTCGTGGATTTCATTGAGAAATGTTCTAAGAGACCGAAGATCTTCATCCGAACGAAGGATCTGATTCTATTGGTGCCGACTTTCTCCACGTTAGGACCTTTGGGGGCTGGTACGCCAGTAATCGCATATAAAAGGGCAATTGAACAAATTTTGGTGGAGGACAACATGAAGAAGTTTTCGCTGTTTTTGACTCTTTGCCTTGCGCTGTCATGCATCTACAGTCGCACTGCATTCGGTGATGAGGAACAACTCATCATTGGGCTTGTCCCTGAAATGAGTCGAAAAATGCAGATTGACCGATATTTTCCACTTATTAAGTACCTGGAGAAGAAAGTCGGTATGAAAGTCGGTATGAAATATCTTCCGAATTACGGAGCGTTGTACGAGGAAACACGAAGTGGGAGGACAGGAGCTGGTTTTTTTGGAAGTTTCGTATACTGCATGACACGCGATCATATTCAGATAGAGCCTATAGCGAGGCCTGTTAGACTTGATGGGGTCTCCACGTCTAGTGGCTACACCTTTGTGAGGAAAGATAGCGGCATCAAAAGCCCGAGGGACATGAAAGGCAAAACAATTGCTTTGGTGGACCCTCTTTCGACCACTGGTTATCTAGCCCAAAAACTTTTCTTCAAAAGGCAAGGCGTCGATATCAGCAAAGACGTCAAAATATTCTGGGCAGGAAGTCACGATGCCGCTGTCATGGCTGTTTTCAACAAACAAGCCGATATGGGAGGCGCAAAGAACCATATATTCGATGAATTAGTTTCAGGCAATGTGAAAAAAGCTCTTATTATATTGGATGAATCACCTGCCGTTCCCGATGATGTGCTTGCTGTGAGTAAAGATCTGGACCCCAAGATTAAGGAAAAGATAAAGGATGTCCTTACCGCGATGGCGTCAGATCCTGTGGGACAGACAGTATTGAGGAAATTCGGCGCAAGAGCTTTCATGGTGACAAACGATGAGGACTACAAGGGCCTTTATGGGATGATAAAGATGGCAGGGATAGACTTGAAAATATACAGTTACTCTAAAGACTCCACAAGGTAGTTCTTAAGCCCGCACATTCTAGCGGATATCCCTTCAAAGACAAACAGTGCAACGTGGATAACTTATTGGACATCACGGCATTATTGCGACTTGATTACAAATTCCTCTTATTGCTTACATGTATTCCGCCACAAGGGGTAGATGTTGGTAAACGGATATTACCACCTGCGGCTTGTTCAATTAGTTTTAATGTCAGCCTTCACTTTCTCAATCGCCTCCAGAATTGTTCGAACACGATTTTCTATGTCGGTTGTGTGACGATCAATATACAGGAAAATGCTTTTTATTCGGGCATCATTACACAGACCCAGAATCAGGAAATTCAGGTGTTCAAGATAACTCTCATTCAATGCGGCCTTTCCCTCTTCATACACAAGCGGAATCCCCGGTTGAACCAAAACTAACAGCTTAAAGATTTTATTTGTGACATCAAAACAGCGACTGAGATATCCCTCTAACTCAGCGAAATTAACCTCGGTAGATCCTCGAATGTCTGCCAGGGTATAAGCCGCCATATCTAAGGGAGTCCTATCAGTGACAAATGGTTTCTCCTCACTTTGCCATACCCTTTCTGCGGCATTCAAGATTTTATGCTGAATCCAGAGTCTTTTTTCAAAATCAAGTGGGTTGGAAGGATCCAAGCCATGTTGCCTGAATACCTCTGAAGTACCGGTCTTAACAAACGGGATCCCCATCCTTTGAGAGATCGCCTCAGCCAAGGTTGTTTTTCCAGTCCTATGGCTTCCACATAATCCTAAATTCATAGCTGTTAATATACCAACTAAGTTACGGTCAGTGCCTTTCTATGCCTTCCAGTGATGTGCAGATCCCTCTCAAGGTAGAGCCTCCTTGAGGCGTATGAGCAACTGGAATATCTTGAGCGTCTCAGCGAGGGTCCGCGAACCCGTGCCGCACGAAGGAGTGAGGATAATCCGTGATAACAGCATGTCTTTTGGTATGTGTTTAGACAGAATATCCATATGGTTGTTGAATATAGTGATGATGGACTCGGACGTCTCCGTATTGATCGCATCCGTCGTGGGAACAACACCCCAGGCAAGATAACCGCCGCTTTCAAGGAATCGCCTGATATTCTCATGGTAAATGGCGAAACTGTCAAAATAGGCATACGCATCAAAGTTGATAACCTCAGCGCCGCTTGCGATAACAAGGGGCCAGTCAGCACTACCGCAGCAATGAATCCCCGGTATTCCGCCAGCGTTCTTTATGGCACCGGCTGTTTCCCTGAGCAGTCTGAGGGACTCTTCACTGCTCACACTCAGGTATGCGCTGCTGCCGATCGCAGACAGTATGGGCTCATCAATGAATATGATGACATGGTCTGCAAAGGTTTTGAGTTGGTCTATCTGCCATCTCGCCTTTGCCTGGAGCAGCATCAGGGAGATCTGCCGAAGTTCCTCGTCAAAGTACAGTAGTCTGCCTTCGCGATCTTTCAGACCGAGAGTAAAAGTGAGGGGACCTGTGATCTGCCCCTTGAGATACCCGAAATGCCTGGTTTTGATCGCCCTGAGAAAGGCATGGAAGCCCCGTGCATAGTCCTCTGAGATGGCGATTCTCCAGTCGTCCGTGTACCCCTCATAGAATCGTTCGAGGTCGTCACTGCCTTCCCTGATAATGGAGATTGTCTCTTTGGTTGAGTCGACGTGAATGAAGGGCATGCCTTCGGAATACTGTGGAATCATCCATTCAAGAAATGATGCCTTGGGAAGTTGCGGCCAAAAGGGGATATCAAAGATTTCGAGCACAAGCTTGGACGCCTCATCGGGGTCATGATGGGGAAGACTCCCTATGCCAGTAATGGAAAAAGGTCTGATCATCCACAAAATGATACCCTATGGGAAGATAAAAAGGCAAAAAAGGCTAACAGCTGTTGAATAACGTCGTGGAATATTTGTCCATAGTGTTAGGAGCTGCTGTGTCATCGTGCTATGAGTGGGGAGAGGCGCAATCGGAATCATTATGGACATGGATACCCAGGGGGACTTTCACCCGTTTGCTTATCCCGAGAACTATTTTTTTCAGATCGTGAGGAAGCGTACCGCCATTCGTGTCACAGAGCACGAGGCAGTCGGCTCCGGCAGCCTCGGCCGCCTGAACGCATTTAAGGGCAAACTCAGGATTATCCTTATAGCCATCAAAAAAATGTTCGGCATCGAAAAAAACCTTCTCCACGTTGTTCTTGAGGAAAGAGATTGAGTTATAGATAATCTCAAGGTTTTCCTGAAGGGGTATCTTGAAGAGCTCTTTTACATGGAAATCCCACGTCTTGCCAACAATGGTAACAACCCGTGCCTTTGACTCAAGAAGGGACTTGATATTATAGTCATCCTCAACGCGGTGTTTCGGTTTATAGGTACTCCCGAATGCAGCAACCACAGAATAGGACAGGGAGAGTTTCCTAACCTTGTTAAAGTACTCTGCATCCTTTGGATTTGAACCCGGCCACCCGCCCTCGATATACTGTACACCGAGTTCGTCAAGCTTTTCCGTTATACGCAGTTTATCCTCAACCGAGAAAGAGATCTCTTCTGCCTGTGAACCATCCCGGAGCGTCGTATCGTATATTTCGATCTTACGCACCGCCGGCCTCTCTTTTTTCCTGAAGGCCAAAGGCATCATGCAAGATTCTGACAGCAAGTTCGGTATATTTCGCTTCGATAACACAGGATACCTTGATTTCCGAAGTACTGATCATTATGATGTTTACTCCATGCTGAGCGAGGGTCTCGAACATCTTCGCGGCCACACCTGAATGAGTCCTCATGCCGACACCGACGATGGATATCTTTGCAATGTCGTCCCTCAGGGTGACCCCCTTTGCCCTCAGTTCCTCAACAATCTCCTCTGTTAACTTCAGTGCCTTCTTGCTGTCCGTTTTCGGTACGGTAAAAGAGATATCAGTGGACTGCCCGTCACTGCCTACATTCTGGACGATCATATCCACAACGATAGCGGCATCCGCAATCCCCTTAAAAAGCCGCGCAGCTATTCCCGGTCTGTCAGGAACGCCCGCCA
Source organism: Nitrospiraceae bacterium (assembly GCA_003453735.1). Lineage (GTDB taxonomy): Bacteria > Nitrospirota > Thermodesulfovibrionia > Thermodesulfovibrionales > UBA9159 > UBA9159. The sequence continues at coordinate 34,661 of DMNE01000229.1, forward strand.
CTGTAATTTTGGTCTGGTTTTTATCGTATGCAACTCCGGATACGGCAACCTCTTCCATATCATCGTCCTCCTTGGTGACCAATGTGCCGGGATTATCATTAAAGCTTGACTTCACCACTACGGGCACCTCGTATTTCATGGCAAATTCCACAGACCGCGTCTGCAGCACCTTTGCCCCGAGACTCGCCAGTTCGAGCATCTCCTCGTACGAGATCTTATCCAATTTCTTTGCCTCAGGAACGATATTCGGGTCCGTAGTATAGACGCCGTCAACGTCTGTATAAATTTCACAGCGGTCTGCATGCAACGCGGAGGCTACGGCAACTGCGGACAGGTCGGAGCCGCCCCGTCCCAGGGTGGTTACATCCTCGCCCTCTGTTATGCCCTGAAAGCCGGCAATGACCACGATATATCCTTCTGCAAGTGCCTTGCTCACCCTGTCACCCTTTATCCTCGCTATCTTCGCCTTTGTGTGGACAGTATCGGTTATTATCCCCACCTGTCTTCCAGTGAAAGCCCTAGCCTTATGGCCGAGTTCTTCTATAGCCATGGAAGTGAGAGCGCTGGTGACCCTCTCTCCCGAGGAAAGCAACAAATCCATCTCCCTTTCAGCAGGATTGGATGAGATCTGGTGTGCAAGCGTAATTAATTTGTCTGTCTCTCCTGCCATGGCTGAGACAACCACAACAACTTTATGCCCTTCTTTTGCGGTCTTTACAACACGCTCTGCAACGGCCTTAATCCTCTGTACGGTGGCAACAGATGTTCCCCCAAACTTCTGTACAACGAACATTCCCGCAAAGCCTCCTCAGCCGCCCTAAGCTCTCTATGCAAAACAATATATTCCATGCGGCCGGGCATAGATAACTTTGGGAAATAATTGGTAATTCTTTAATATACCATGGAAGAGCAGATGACCTCAACTTGGGCGAGAGCAGCGAATGGCGAGGCGCAGTCATATTTTTTAACGCGTCTGATAAATGTTATCCCAGGAAAGTGGGTTATAAGCAGTGAAAGTTATGGAAATCTCTGCCCCCGGCACCGAGTGCAATAACTCTTTCCATATAGTCATTTTAGCATCGAAAAGCCTTGAAGTCACTACCGGCTAAGGAAACATTGATAACCGCCTGGCCATCGTATCGAATGCGCTTCGTTCATTCGTACTACTCATATGCTACCCGCCAGATCGAAATGCTTAACATTGTTGCATCGAAATAGGTTTTTCTGTTAGCCTATGCACATGGAAAAGAAGAGTCGACATCCAAGGTACCTGACAAAAAACATGGGCTGTAAAATCATGTCCGACACCAAGGTGGACATCATCGATATCAGCACAGGTGGCATCGCATTGATGGCAGATGTAAAGCTCGATATGAATACAGAATACGCCCTGAAGCTCGAGCAAGGCGGCAAAGCCTTCTCGGTAAAGGGGATAGTAGTATGGTCTGTCTTAGGCGGGTGCGGACGGGGACAGCACGGTGACGCGATCCCGATTTACGAAGCTGGTTTAAAATTCACCAAAGAGGCAGCCCGGGACACCTCGTCGATCGATGATTTCAATGAGAGTCGCAAGATATGTGGAGACCGGAGATCTATCGCGCGGCACGATATCGAGTGTCCGGAAAAGGCGACCCTCTATTACCCCTACTATTACAGGATCAAAAAGATCAGTCCGGACGGCATGCTCATTCAGACAGAACGGCCGTATAGAGTGAACGACACGTTTCCCATTGAACTGTTCCTTGCTGACCTGAAGCCATTTAAGGTGTTCGGAAAGGTTACCTCTTGCCTGAAAACCCCCAAGAATGATTATGACTCTTTTGACATAGGAATAGAATTTCTTGAGATGTCTAACAATGATACAGTAATGCTCGAGAAATTCATCGACAAGTCTCAACTGTCTAAAGGACTTTGAGGCACTTCATGGATAAGGCTATCCATCTCTTCCTAGAATCCATCGTCTAGATCCTTAATAAAATAATCCATAAGCTTATATCCCTCCTCAACCACCATAATATCTTTTCTTTCTAAGAGGGATTCATTATATGCGGCGCCCTCGTTGCTCCTCTTCATGCGGCTGTCGTAAACAACAAACGGAACAGGATCATCAGTATGCGTTCTGACCTCTATAGGGGTGGCATGGTCGGGCATCAGCAATATCCGGTATTTATCAAACTCCGGCGCCCCTCGCAATACAGTACCGACCACCAGGGCATCAAAGTCTTCGATCGCCTTGACCTTATCCCGGCAATTACCGGAATGCCCCGCCTCATCCGGGGCCTCAACATGGATATAGACAAAATCAACCCTCTCCAGTGCATTCAGAGAGTACTCCGCCTTGCCTGTGTAGTTCGTATCAATATACCCTGTAACACCCGGAACCGTCAGAATCTCAAATCCGGCATAGATTCCAAGGCCCTTTGTTAGGTCAACCGCGGAGACGAGTGCACCATCTATGGAATATTTTTCTTTAAAAGTCGGCATCTTCGGTTTTCTCCCCTGGCCCCAGAGCCATATGCTGTTGGCCGGTTTCCTCCCCTTGCTGACTCGTTCCTTATTTAGCGGGTGGCTGTCGAGGATTCCAACAGAGTCCCTCATGATTGTTCTGATGACTTCTTCCCCGCTGCCCGTCGGGAGGTAGTCAGTGATTTCCTTGCCGATGATGTCATGAGGCGGCACGCATTCAATATCCGCCATACCGTCTCGCCACACCATAAGATGCCGATAGCTTACACCGGGATAAAAGGTGATAGCGCTTGTCCCGAGTTTCTCGTTGACATCTCTTATGAGAGAAGCTGCCTCATCCGTCGATATATGTCCACCGCTGTAATCTTCCATTACCGCCTGTGTTTTTTGCTTATTGAAGATAAGGGTAACGAGGTTACACCGGTATGCCACATCGCCTTCGGCTAGTTCCACGCCCATGCTTGCGGCTTCCAGGGGCGCGCGGCCACTATAAAATTTCCTGGGATCGTATCCGAGTATACTCAGGTTTGCCACATCAGAGCCGGGATGCAAACCCCGCGGGACTGTCCGGACAGAGCCAATCACGCCCTCCCTTGCAAGCCTGTCCATATGGGGAGTGACCGCTGCTTGAAGAGGGGTTCTGCCACCCAGTTCCTGTAACGGCCTGTCGGCCATCCCGTCTCCTATTATCACAATGTATTTCACCGTATCCCCTCCACCACCTTTGAAATAGCTGCCATATCTGCTTTGACCTTTTAGATAACAGCGCGCGAATGCGCTTCAGCTGCGTTCGATATAGCAATAGTCATGGCGCTGTCTTTGAAGGAGCCCGTTGGATTGGCGCCCTCATACTTCATATAGATATGGAAGTCGATGCCGATCTTTCTCTGGAGATTTATCACCTTCATAAGAGGGTTTTGCCCTCCTTGCATCGTGACAGCAGGCGTTTTATCTGAAACCGGCAGACATTCTCTATATTCTTCTATGAGGCCCCTCCAAGCCATTTCATCACTCCACGATATCCCCCTCCACGAGTTCTACATCAACTCCCTGTTCCTTTAGGTATTGGATGCCTTTGCCGAGATTTTCGTCTGACCCTTCCAGTTCGAGCACCATCTCACCAACTGTCTCGGTCACCCTTGCCCTCCTGATGTTGGGCATTACATCAAATTTCTTTGCCATGGCAAAGATAACAGGCTCTTTAATGAGATGCTGGGGGAACGTCAATTTCACACGTGTTTTCATAAACCCTCCTCATGCAACGGTAGATAGCGGTATCACTCGCCATTATCTATCAACAGACGTCAAAAGGCGGTCGGCTTATTATTCGCCTCCGGCAATGGCAGGGACTATCGAAACCTCATCGCCATCCTTAACAGGGGTGTTCTCGGCATCGAGAAAGCGTATGTCTTCCTCGTTGACATACACATTCACAAACCTCCTCACCTTTCCTCCTTCCGAAATCCTCTCTGCAATGCCAGGAAATCTCTTGTCAAGGTCTTGAATGAGTCCGATGATTGTTCCGGGAACGCCTTCAACTTCCTCCTTCCCCTGCGTTAATCTCTGCAGTGGCGTCGGTATCCTCACTTTTACTGCCATCACGTACCTCCTTTTCAGAGCAGCACGCCCCTCTGGAAGCAACGGGCTGCCGAATAGAAACTAATGACCGATTTTCTTCAGCACCTCTTCAAAAAATGCCAGATTTGGTTTTATATAATGCGGAGACACCGTGTGTCCGTTCAGCGCCTCCTGAGTCTTGAGGCCGTTGCCGGTAATACAGATAACCGTGGTTTCATTCCTTCCGATCTTACCCGCCTCGATAAGCTTTCTTGTGCACGCCAAGGTAACACCGCCCGCGGTTTCGGCAAATATCCCCTCACTCTTTGCAATCAATTTTATTCCTTTGATAATCTCCTCATCGGAAACATCCTCAGCAAATCCGCCGCTTTCCTCAACAATGCGGAGAGCGTAGTATCCGTCAGCAGGATTACCAATGGCAAGGGATTTTGCAATGGTATCAGGCTTTACCGGCCGTATTGCATCGGTTCCCTGCTTAACAGCAGTGGATATGGGAGAACACCCGGTTGCCTGTGCAGCGAATACCTTTGTCCCAAGCTCCTTTATGATCCCTATCTCCTTAAATTCCTTGAATGACTTCCATATCTTGGTGAGAAGAGAGCCGCTCGCACACGGCACAACCACATTGTCAGGCGCCATCCAGCCCAATTGCTCTATGATCTCGAATCCTTGCGTCTTTGATCCCTCGGCATAGAATGGCCTGATATTGATATTCACGAATGCCCATTTGTACTTATTAGCAATCTCACTGCAGAGCCGGTTAACCTCATCATAGTTTCCATCGACCGCCACGACATGAGGTTCATAAACGAGGGATGCAACGATTTTACTCGGTTCAAGGGTTGCCGGTATAAAGACAAACCGTCGAAAGCCAGCCCTGGCGCCCTGAGCTGACACAGAATGGGCAAGATTCCCCGTCGAGGCACAAGCAACAGTATCAAACCCGAACTCCTTTGCCTTGGTGAGGGCGACCGCCACGACCCTGTCTTTGAAGGAAAGGGTCGGGTGCGCCACCGTGTCATCCTTGATATACAATTCCTTAATACCGAGTTCTTTAGCGAGGTTATCAGCCTTAATGAGGGGGGTAAATCCCGACTGTAAGCCTACCTGCGGTTCTCCGTCTATAGGAAGTAGTTCCCGGTAGCGCCAAAGGTTTTTTGCCCTCTTTTCTATGTTTTTCCTCGTTAAAGCTTTTTTTATTTTCTTGTAATCATAGACTACTTCCAGGGGGCCAAAACAGAATTCACAGACATATATAGGGTCGACAGGGTACTCCCTGCCGCATTCTCTGCACTTAAGACCATTTACATATCCCATGTCCCCTCCTCCCCTATTCGATGATTCGGCTTGTTAAAAAGATCTTATTACGTTGGAAAAAGTATTTTACTCTAAAGGAGAGACAAAATTAAACAGTTACTTTACAATGGGGATTCGAGAAATAGCATTTTGGAAGCCTGTGGCGCCCGAGCACACTGCGTAGCCGAATTGGGAAGATGCTGATTTCTCATCCTTCGAGCCTCTTTTGTCTTATCGGGCGTCAATATGGAGTGGTTTTCCGGAAGACCCTAGCAGTGCATGCAGCGCACAGGCG
>DMNE01000281.1:0-4747 GCA_003453735.1 Nitrospiraceae bacterium
TTATTAGTGACACTATGTGCGCCAGCACTACTCGAAACTTATAAACTTCTTCGGATCTATCTTTCTCGCTACTCTTGAAGGGATCAAACACGCGAAAAGTGTCGTTGAGAATAGCACCATGGCCATAAGAGACAGATAAAGGAGGGGTATTTCGAAATGTATCTCCCACCCGAAGGAGAGTTCGTTGATGACAGTGACAAAAATGACGCTCATAATGAAACCCATAAGACTCCCAAAAGATATGCCGCAGATCCCGACGATGCCTGCCGAAAGAAGAATCAACTGCTGTATTTGTTTCCAGCTTCCTCCCAGATAGCGGATGATACTTAACTCCCTCTTTCTTTCGAGGACAAGAGCTAAGAGGATGTTCACCACCCCTATCAGAGAAACCATGATTGATATCAATTCAATGGCATACGTAATGGCAAAGCTTTTATTGAAAATGGCCAGGACCTTTTCCCGTAACTCTTCGTTATTCCTTATTTCTAGGGAATAACGAGTCGAGAGGCGTTTTTTCAGTTTTCGGATAAAGTGATTGATGTCAACCCCTGCTTTGACCGAGATGCCTATCTCTGTTACATCATCCAATCCCCAATACTTTTTTAAGAGGTTCCTGTCAAAATAAATGTAACCCGATGTTGTGGAGTAACTGCTGAAGATATCTCGTATAACGAATTTTGCGTCCCCTCTCGGTGTATGGACTTCTATAGAATCGCCTTGCTTCAATCCATATTTCATACCCAGATAACGAGATATACCTATCTGGTCCCTTTCTTCAGAATCTTCTCGCATCGGTTCGTCATGCCCTGTGCGCGGAATTTTCTCTTGCCTCTCCCCAAAGCCTGCTATCACTTTCTTGCCCCGAAAATCCAGATATAAGGCCCTGAATCTCCCGATACCCGCCACTTCAGGCATATTTCCCACCGCTTTTACCACCTCATCAGAAAGGGGATAAAAACAAAAATTAGATATGCATGAAGCAGGTTTTATATAAACGTCAGCAGAAATGTTCTTTTGTATCCATTCCTTAAGAGAATTCCTGAAGGAATAAATCAGCGTAAAGAGGGCGATGATCAATGCGGAACTGATGGCAATACTCATCAGAGCCACGGAGAACCGATAAAGGCTTCCCACCACATCCCCTATCGCGATTTTCCCCATTGCCCCAAACATCCTTTCAAATGTTGTTTTTACAACTTTGAGGATAATTGAGAGGTAAGAGGGAGAAATAAACGTGAACCCCACGATAATAAAGAGAACTCCAAAGTATGCAAGAAAGGGGAAATCGAAGGCTGCGTGCCTGTAATCAATCCAGGAAAAGATGCATCCGGAGACGAAGAGAAAAAGACCGAAAAGAAAAAAGAGGGTTCTATACTTTTTGTACTTACTTTCAAAAGACCCTTCCCTTAGACTCTCATACGGTCTAATCTTTGATGATTCAAAGGCCGGGATTGCAGAAGCGAGCAGTGATACAGCAAGCCCTAAAATCAGAGCGAGGAGAACATCCCGCGCAGAGACAAAATAACCGGGAACAGATATGGCACTGTACATGGAGGAAATAGTTTTCGTGACAGCGAGAACAGAGAAATATGCTGCGATCTGTCCCAGAAGAATCCCGAAGACAGAACCTATGGATCCCAAGATGATGCCTTGGAGCATAAACAGCATGATTACAGTTTTTTGATCCGCTCCGAGACCTCTCAGGATGCCGATCTGCATCCTCCTCTTTACCACAGAGATAAACACGGTGTTATAGAGCAGGAACACTCCCACTAGGATTGCTACGAGGCTAATGAACTGGAGGTTATACCTGAAAGATTTCAATACGGATTTCCGGTTTTTGATAATCTGTTCTTTCTTTTCGACCGAAAGGTTGGAGGGAAGTATTTTTTGTATCTCCTCGGCCTTCCTCTCGTCCGTCAAAAGTTCGATCCCTGACAAGAATCCGCCCCTCCCAAAATACTCTTGAAAGTTCCCGAGGTCCATCATCACGGTATTTGGAGGAAGTAATCCCCCATCCAGGATGTCAACTATTTCTAGGAGATACTTCTTATCGTACACTAGGGCCGTTAACGAATCTCCTTTTTTTAAGGAATAGGCATTGGCAAAATGTTTTGTTATGAAGATGCCGTTTAACTTTCTGTAGAAATTCTCTATATCGAAGTTCCTCTTTGGAGATGTGGTCAGGAATCCTGCGGCTTTGACGGTATAGATACCTTCTATGCTGCACGTATCTTTTATATCCGGAAGATAACCTTGTACCCTCAGAACCGGAAAGGTGTTTTCTTCGATCAATCGCACATTCCGGTATATTTCTTCCCTGAAATCGATTCCTGCGATATCGATTATTTCATAATTTACTTGCCGGTTAATCCCCTGGAGATCCGACTCAAAAGAAGCGATAGCTTTATCGGAGGCAACCTTTACGCCTATAAAAAGGCCTATCCCCAGGGCAATACCGGTAATGGAAAGAAACGTCAACACCTTTTCCTCCTTCATATTTCTCAATACGAAGAGCCTCACAAGCTTCAGAAATTTCATAAAAATAACACCCCGTCTTTGATCCTCATCTTTTTCCGTGCAAAGCCCGATATGTAGGCTTCGTGGGTAACAAGGATTACTGTCTTCCGGTTCTCTTCCGCCAACTCTTTTATAAGATCCATGATCGCACTTCCTGTTTTGCTGTCAAGACTTCCTGTTGGTTCGTCAGCGAGGATAATCTCGGGACTATGGATAAGAGCTCTCGCAATGGCGACCCTTTGCTGCTCACCCCCAGAAAGCTGATAAGGATAGCTGTCTTTCTTGTGTTCAAGACCCAGACGTTTTATATGCCTGCAAATGTTTTCTTCATTTTTGATTCCATTCAGGAGCAAAGGTAGCTCAATATTTTCAAAGACAGAGATGTTCGGAAAGAGGTTGAAAAACTGAAATATGAAGCCTATCTTTTTCCTTCTATAGAGTGTCAGCTCTTCTTCCTCATACGACGTGATATCATTTCCGTCAACGATAATCCTGCCCTTTTCGGGTCTGTCCATGCCCCCGATCAGATTTAGAAGTGTCGATTTTCCCGAGCCCGAGCTACCCGTGATGGAAACAAAATCACCCTTTTCGATCTCAACATTTATCCCTTTTAGGACATGCGTCTCACCGTAATATTTTTCTATATTTTCGAGCTTGATCATCTCTCAGTATCCCGTTAGTTCAACATACGCTCTCCCCTTTGCGCTCCCTTTGACCGTGCAAGTACCTTCCCAATAATAGTTCCCCGTAGAGAATGTGGCAAGAACTTCTTGGTCATCCATGAGAGAATTAACTGTAAGGGCAAGATTTTCTGAGAATATTCTAATCTCCCACCGCGATGGGTATGTGGCATCCGTTTTCTTTGATGTATAACGATCTAATGCTTTCACTGAGAAATCATCAAGCGTGAGATGTTTGTAACTGCCGTTCCGATCAACAAAAGTCCCTGATGAAAAGCGGTCTATAGAGCCATCCTTATTCCTCATAATATAGAGCATGATCTCCCGAGCATCATCTAACTGTATTGCAAACCAATCCCATCCGCTTTGTTTTTTGCCCAATGCGCCCGCCGAAATCTCTCTGTCAAACCAACTTTTCCCATTTACATCGAAAACCTCATCGCCAACCTTCAACGTTCCGGATGTCTTCAGACTGGTATAGGAGAAGTAGATTGATGCGAACATTGCCGATTCTTCCGATTTCCGCGAATATCCGTTTCCCCCATTCAGGACTAAAGGCTTTTGAGGCGTCAACTCCAGGTCTATGGCCATATGCTTTTCCGAAGCTTTGAGATGCATCTGTTCGATCGTCCCTTCTAGTGCATTCTGCTTGATCCATACCTTGAGTTCAGTAGTTTTTGCGCCCGCAAAATTATAAGCCCCGGAGTCAGCCTTCTCTTTGAAGTAAAATTTCTTCTCTTTTACGTCAGAAATGGCAAAATGCGAGATGTAGATAGTGTTTACCCCAAATTTAGAACTGTAATGCCTTTTCTGAACTCCTACAGCAAAGAAGGTGAGCTCATAGCCGAACTCTCTTCCTTTTTCATCAAAGAGATGCCCGGTAAAATACCACCACTGGATCCTGTAATCCTTCTTGTAATAAAGATCATCCGGGAATTTCGCTTTATAATCAGGGGTTACATCTAAGTATTCCTGTGCAGAAACAGTGGAGTAGGCCAACAAAAAAATCACGAAGATTATCAGAAAATAGTGTTTCATCACTATGATTCAGCTTATCATGATTGGTGTTGGATGAAAAGTCATAACGCTCGCTCAAAGAGAAAAGCTTGACGGTGGTGAGCGTCTCAGGCTAATGTCCCATCTCCTATCCGCCATAGCCGAATTTGAAAGAGAGCTAATTAGGGGAAGGAGTAAAGGCGGGCGTGGCGAACGCTAGGGCGACGAGAAAGAGATACGGAAGGAAGCCGGTGCCGCCTANNCATTAAAAAGGTTATAGAGAATTGCCTCATGCTTTTCAATAAGAATTTTAATTGTGCTATAATGGAACATAATGTGTCATAGTGCTACAATATAAGATTAAGGAGGAAAGATTATGAAAAAGCTTACCATCCGGGAGACGAGACAGGCGTTGTCTCATCTTGATGACATTTTAGAGACTGAGGGAGAGGTTACCATCACGAAAAGGGGGCAGGCCGTCGCCCGCGTAATTCAGCTTGGTAAGAGAATGCCCATTCCGTCTCACCAGGATCTTCGTGAGAAGATGCTTC
>DMNE01000281.1:4815-6654 GCA_003453735.1 Nitrospiraceae bacterium
CTATTTCGATACAAGTGCTCTTGCAAAATGGTATATCAATGAACCCCTGTCCGATGAGGTTGAAAAATACATACAGCGACACGGGCCTGTTTCCATCAGTGATCTCACTGTTGTTGAGATGCGGTGTCTTCTTGCCCGACGCCGGAGAGAGAAAAACATAACGGCCGAGATAGAGATGGAGATCTTCGCAACCTTTCAGGAGGATATCCGTCGGAGGTTTCTCATCTGTCACCCGTTTCCTGAGGGGTTGGCGGCAGGCACTGTAAACTTGGTGGCGCTCCTTTCTGATATTCCTGTGAGATCCCTTGATGCCTTGCACCTCATGATCGCCAAGGAGCTTTCGACCGAAGTTCTTGCAACTGCTGACGACGTCATGGTTAAAGGGGCAAAGGCCTTAGGACTAAGGGTGATGCAGTTTTGATGAGGAAGTTTGCAAATTCCTGGAAATTGTTATCTTGTCAACTACTTGACTTTGGAAGACTTGTAGGTGGAACGCACAATTGGGGTGGCAATATACAGGGTGAAAGGTGCGCGATGGAGGTGGCCGGAATGGTTCGGAAAATGCACTTTCGCCTCTTATGTGGGGATTCCTTCCCGTGAGAGGTCCTTTGATGGCGCAACCCCAAGTACTACATTGTTTACATGTCAACAGCATAAAGATGACGCCGATAAGCCATTCTCCCTACCCCGAGTCAAGATTTCACATCAAATGATACGTCACGCGGGGCAGGACGTCAACCAAATCGAAAGTGAGACTCCTCATACACTGCTAGGAGGTTCCGATTACTGGAAGGACATCTCAGCGCATGTTTAATAGTGGATCTAATCTGCTGTGCCTAAGAAGTGCACTTTTCTAACAGTCTGAGCGTCATGGCATCTCGCTCGCCATGGCANNATCATCGGGATAGCCAAAGATTTCTGAAGCCGATCCGCCTTTGAGAGCAACCACAGCTCCCGTACATTCCAGTAACCTTTTTCCAAGGACAGGATGGTTCAGATACTGCCGAGCTTCTTCTATGCTCNNCAGTGAGTTCGTTTCTGCCCCGTCTTAAGCTCCTGCAGCGCTTTTTCATAAACACCTTCCTGCGCGCTCAGAAAGCGATTCAGATCGTATAAATCGGCGGGATTCATATCACTTGGTTCACAGCTAGACCTACTTTTCCCCCGTAATAGCGCTTTGTGTCCTGGCTACTGATTCGTATATGCTTTCTTGTAATATAGCAGACATAAAATCAGGCATGAATATTTAAGTTTATTGGCTGAAGACGTTAACCGCTATAGGCTTAAGTCCGGTTCACTGGTCGGGAAATATCAGAAGAAACTTCCCGCAGGCATCAAAGCTTCCTAGGGCTACGAAAATTATGACAACCCTTAAAAGGGTGAAGATCGCAAAAGTACATCCAAAAACACGCCGCCAAAGTGCTCCCGAATTTCGGAGTTTTTCCTTCTGAAATAAATGACTTCAACAGTTCATGTGGGTTGTCTCTTTCAAGTGGAAATTTATTGCGGGGGAGCAGGCGGTGGAATTCTCCGAACGCGCTGAGGTTGCGTCACTCCGCCCGAGATCTCGACCTCTTGAGCATCCCTTCCGAAGCGCACAGGCGCCGGTTCCCTTGATATATCGGCAATAGGTACTATGCGGTAAAGGCCACCCTCTTCCACTACACCAATGCCGTTGAGCCTCAAGATGACTTCCATTAGGGCAAGCACATCTTCTTTCGCAACAGGGGCTGCACATCTGAAATTCACCCTCCCTTTGACACTCGGGTCAACAATGTAATTCACCTTGAGGACATCCCCAAAGATGACCTGTATTACCGAAAAGACGTCAGCATCATC
>DMNE01000393.1:0-15097 GCA_003453735.1 Nitrospiraceae bacterium
GGTGATCACGTTCAACAAGCCCCGCGCCCTTAACATTATGAATACAAGAATGCTTCAGGAACTTGGGGATTCGCTTGCTCAGATCGGGAAGGATATAACGATACGGGCCGTAATCATAACCGGAGGGAGGAATTTCTCTGCCGGGGCGGACATCAAAGAGTTGAAGGAGAAGGATCCGAAAAAAGCAGAGATTTTTTCGAGACTCGGTCATACAATATGCGCTCAGATCGAAGTAATTGAAAAACCGGTGATAGCTGCGGTTGAGGGCTATGCATTAGGTGGCGGATGCGAAATCACCCTCGCCTGCGATATAAGGATAGCCGGCGAAAATGCAAAATTCGGCCAGCCTGAACTTAACCTTGGCCTTATTCCGGGCTTTGGGGGCACGCAGCGTCTGGCGAAACTGGTAGGTATAGTAAAGGCAAAGGAGATTATCCTGACTGGCAGGATCATCAAAGCAGAAGAGGCCGAATCGATTGGGCTTGTTAACAGAGTAGTAAGGGATGAAGAAGTCATGGAGAGGGCAGAGGAAATCGCACTGGTCATAGCAGAAAAAAGTCCCCTTGCAGTTAAGAAGGTTAAGAGGCTTCTCAATGACAATCAAAGCATAGGGAGAGGACTTGAGACAGAGATCGCTTCCTTTTCCGACTGCTTTGCAACAGAAGATCATCTCGAAGGTATCAATGCCTTCCTTGAGAAAAGAACGCCAAAGTTTAAAGGTCTCTAATAGCCTCTATTTACCTTTTACAGATCGATACGAAACACTCGCCAAATCGTCAACGCATACATACACTTGAAAGCTCGTCTTTGATGGTGTATAGTTCAAGCAGTAACTAATCAGTAACCGATACTCTTGAAGGTCACTTTTTTTTTAATGATAATGTTCATAGTAACATTACTGGAAGAGGAATGAGCGACGCGAACAAGAAAAAAAGTGGCTGGAAGCACAAACTCCTCCACGAAATGATCGAGTATTGGTTAAATGTATTGTATTTGACCATTTTTTTTGGCGTGTTTACCTCATATCGAAGAATAATTTTGGCACACACTGTGGCATCAGCTACTTGAATTATGGAATTAGTCTGATTGAGGCGTTGATTTTAGCCAAAGTTATTATGGTGGGAGATTTATTGCACCTTGGTCGGGGCCTTCAAAGCAAACCTCTAATTTTTCCGACTGTGTATAAGACAGTTGTATTCACCTTATGGGTGGCGCTGTTTAGTCTTCTTGAGTCAGCTATACGCGGATTTCTGCAGGGGAAAGGCCTGGCTGGGGCATTGGATCATCTTCTGAGCGAAGGCACGCATGTAGTTTTCGCCAAGTGTCTGGTGGTATTTTTCGCTTTTATACCCTTCTTTGCCTTGAAGGAATTAGGGCGGGTGCTCGGTGAGGGCAAAATGGGCGAACTGTTTTTTCGGAGAAAACCAGCCACAGACGCAGATCTTGGTAGATATAAGAAAGATTGAGAAGGCTGAAAGTTTAGGAAAGCGGTAATCCTTATTGGGGAAAGCATAAGCACCTTCTCGACCATTTTTTGAAAAACATACTCATGATGATATAATTCAAAGTGATGACAGAGACAGCATAACTGTTGGGGTCTTGACAGCGAGGACGACTTCTTAGGGGGAAGAGAGAACATGAATGATGTCGCAGAGAAGAAAAGACTTGATGAGGCACGAGCTCAAATGATCCCAGGGAAGAAGTGGGGGTCCTACCTGAGCGAAAGACAATGGGGAACCGTTCGTGAAGACTACAGTGAAAACGGCGATGCCTGGAACTACTTCACCCATGATCATGCCCGCTCCCGTGCCTACCGCTGGGGTGAAGAGGGCTTCGCGGGAATATCTGATGACAAGCAGCTGCTCTGTTTCGCCCTCGCTCTGTGGAACGGCAACGATCCTATACTTAAGGAACGCCTTTTCGGGCTCACCAACAGCGAAGGCAACCATGGGGAAGACGTCAAGGAGTATTACTTNNCAGCGAAGGCAACCATGGGGAGGATGTGAACCTCTTTGAGGTGAGTAAGGAGATCGCAAGCCGTTTCACCCAGATCTTTCTGCGCGATAACCAGGGCAAACGTCCTGTCTACGGCGGTTCGGAGAAGTTCCAGACTGACCCTCACTGGCGTGACCACATTCTTTTCTACGAATATTCCCATGGCGATAGCGGCTCCGGGCTTGGTGCGAGCCACCAGACAGGCTGGACCGGTCTTGTGGCAAAGCTCATCCAACTTTACGGATTACTCGATGCCAAGAAGCTGCTGGAGGCCGGCAGGGCAGGGATATTCAGCCATGATAGATAACCGGGGTAAGTAGCATTTTTCAGCTGTTATGTCAATTAGGAGATAACTTATGAACTGGAAACAATTGATTATTCTGATCAGCGCCTTTGTCGTTTCAGCCCTGATTCTGTGGCATGACCTTCCGATTGACTTTCCGGGGATAATCGTAAAGGTCGTTATGCTTTTTGTGAAATTATGCGTAATACTTGCCGTGACTATTTTTGCATATGTATTCGCGGGCGGTAAGAAAAAATCAGCATGAAGGAATGAAACAAAGATGTCCGCTTAGTATATGCTTGATACCTATGTTGATAGGAGAAATGATGTTGATGTTCTCTCTTACCGAAACGGGAGGCGGCAAGGAGGCCGCCCCGATCATTACGGTCCCAACGGGATAGGCGATCGGTTTCATTGCCTGTATTTCCGCAAAAAAACCCTGCTTCTTCACATCAGTTGTTCCATGTCAGCCTCTAGCCATAAAGACATCAGAGAGGATTCTTTTTGAAAGCTGCTATCGATCCGCGCAGCTTACCGATTCCGGTCAGCTGTTCCATAAATTCACTAAGACCCTGAATTATCATCATTGGCGTAGGAGGACATCCAGGAATATAGCAATCAACGGGTATCACCTCGGCGACACCGTTAGTGACCGCATAGCTTCCCTTATACGCACCGCCATCAAAAGCGCAGTCACCGCATGCGATGACAAGGCGAGGCTCTGGAGTGGCGAGGTATGTCTTTTTGAGCGCAAGTTCCATCTGCCGGGAGACAGGCCCCGTCACCAGCAGGACATCTGCATGCCTCGGCGACGCCACAAAGTCAATACCGAATCTCTGGATGTCGTAGATGGGATTGATGAGGGCGGTGCATTCCCATTCACACGCATTGCACGAGCCAGCATCCACTTGTCTGATCCTCAAAGATCTCCCGAAGATCTTGTCCACCTTTTGCCCGAGAGAAACGATCTTTGCTGATTTTTCTGGAGAAACAGCAAATCCTTCGGGAAAGGGAATCGTTACCCTTTTTGTCGCTATATTTTTCAAGATTTCCTTAATCACTTTCCGCTCCTCCTGTTGGACTCTAGCCCCACCACCTCAGACTGCATTTCTTACATATCGCATCCCGAATAGGAAAGATTAAAGCTTTTGTTGCACAGGGGAAAATCGGGCACGATATTCCCGTGAACCGCAAAGGGGACTGCCGGCCAGTTGCAATAAGAAGGGGACCGCAGCTTTACCCTGAGCGGTCTCCCATCCTTGTCAGACATAATCCAGTAGAATACCGACCCCCTCGGTGTCTCAGTATAACCTAATGCCGAGGAATAAGCCGGCATGTCTGCCGTCTCGACCGCTAACTCGCCTTGATATCTCTTTTCAAGAAGTTCGTTGATCATAGCTAGTGAGCATTCAGCCTCTGCCGCCCTGACCATCATCCGCGCATATACATCACCCCTGGCCATAGTATGCGGCTCAAAGTCCAATCGGCCATAGAGGAGATGGGGATGGGCCTTTCTCATGTCATCGTTGATACCGGATGCACGGGCCGCAATACCCGTCACCCCGAGTTTCATTGCGATATCCCGTGAAAGTCTCCCGGTATTTTCGAGCCTATCGACATGGGAAACAGTACCAAGAAGTAATCTCATCAATGCCTTGTAATCACGCGTAATGGCATCAGCGGTATGTAAGAGATCATCCGCGTGCAACAACACATCCTTCTTAACCCCGCCGATGCAATTTATACCCCTGAGGAATCTGTTCCCCGTAATTCTCTGGTTGAGTTGCATAAGGTTCTCCTTGATGACCGCACCCTTTGCATACCCAACAGCAAGGCCGGTTCCTGCACAGATATTTCCAATGTCTCCGATGTGGTTATACAACCGTTCAATCTCCAGAAGGAGAGTTCTCACGGCCATAGCCTTCTCTGTTATCGCAATCCTCGCCATTCGCTCCACAGCCATGCAGTATGCTGAGGAATGGGAGAACGACGATGTGCCAGAAACCCTTTCAGCAAGCCTTACGCCATCAAAGAAGCTAAAATCCTCAAAGTGTTTTTCCGTGCCTTTGTAGGTATAAAACAATCGCGGCTCAAGAAAAAATATCGTCTCACCCACTACGTTGAATCTGAAATGTCCCGGTTCTATAATGCCTGCATGCACGGGCCCGACCGGGATCTCGCAAATGCCTTCCCCCTCGATCTCCATAAATGTATATGGAACTTTTTGGGCTGCCCCCTCACCCCACTCCCGTAACTCTGTTTCAGTCCCTTTCCATCCCTTTCTCAATGGATAAGCATGAGCTGGAAAAGAGTCATGGAATACGAGCCTCCTCGGGTCAGGATGTCCCTTCGGAGTCAAACCGAACATGTCTTGTATCTCACGTTCATACCAGTGGGCTGCTGGAATATCACGGGTTATGGAAGAGAACACCGGATCATCTTCCCGTAAAGGAGTGGCCACAATGAAGAATCTGTCAATCCCAGGAACGGAAAAGACGCAATATACCTTGAATACTCCGTTAACCTCCCGTTCATCGGCTGCAAACATAAGACGCAGGAGAGCATGTTTCTTCTTCGAAAAGAATAAACAAGCATCTTTAAAGTCACCCTCCCGGACCTCTACGTAAAGCTCATTCAGGTATTCCCTTGTTGTTAAAGCCTTTTTCAGAATCCCTTCGATCATTTCACACCAAGAACCGCCATGGATCTCCTGATCATGTTGTCTATGAAATCAGGGACGGCAAATCCGAGGATAACGATACAGAGTGCCATTACGAGCATTACTGAATTTATTATTGTGTCCGCTGATCTGCCGTACGCCGTCTTCGAACCGGAAGCAAGGACCTGCAGAGTTTGTGCTGGTTGCTGCCGAGTATTAAAGAGCATCCTGCCAAAGCCATGGAGTATACCGTAAAAAACTATTCCGCTAAAGAGCAGGAATAGACCGACTACAAGCCATAGTCCTCTATCCACACCTGCTTTCAAAATCGTGAATTCACTGATGAAAATGTTAAAGGGCGGCGTGCCGGCAAGGGAAAGCGCGCCGATGAAGGTGAGAGTTCCTAGCAGTGGCATGGATGAGAGTACCCCGTTCACATTTTCTATCTTTGTCGAGCCATAGCGACCCTGGATTTTNNCCTATCCCTACTCCAAGGGATATTATCCCCATATGCTCGATGCTGCTGTAAGCAAGAAGTCTCTTATAGTTGTCCTGAACAAGAATGAA
Organism: Nitrospiraceae bacterium; assembly: GCA_003453735.1. Lineage (GTDB taxonomy): Bacteria > Nitrospirota > Thermodesulfovibrionia > Thermodesulfovibrionales > UBA9159 > UBA9159. Next base: position 5,505 of record DMNE01000393.1, read on the forward strand.
TATGGACGATATCCCGATTGAAATCAGTCCGAAAAGGACGAGCAGATTGCCGGTAAACATCTTCCCTGTCGATGGCTCCACAAGAGCTACATATCTTATGATCCCGTAAAAAGCGGTATTCAAGAGAATCCCTGANNGCCTTTGTACCATACCCCACAAGAACAAAGATAAAGGCGAGTTTCATAGTTGCAGGGTTTAACTTATCCGCCATGCCTTTCAGCACGGTCCATTCCAGTGCACCGCTGTTTCCCATAACAGCGGTGGATGCGTAGTATGTTATAAAAGTGCCGAGGAGGGCAAAGATAATTCCCACGGTGCAGAGAATAATATATTTCCATGCTGCCTCTATTGCGAGTGCTCTCTTGCGGAACCCAAAACCGATGAGTACGGCTGAAACTATGGTTGTTGCCTCTACGGCGATCCACATCAGCGCCAAGTTATTTGCCATGGTAACCAGAAGCATGGTAAAGATGAAGAGATGAAACAGCGCGTAATATCTGCGCATGCCTGCGAGATCAGTGAGCCCAACCTCTAGTTCATGTTCGAGGTAGCCTATGGAATAAACTGCTGAGGCAAGACCAAGCAGTACTACCAACCCCATGATATACCCCGAGAGGGCATCCATATAAAGCATACCGTTCAGTCCCTCAATGGATGATGCCGTAGATGAAAGAATTGTTGGCAAGGAGATGCCTGCGAGAAGGAGAGCTCCCGTCACGCTTGCGTAACCGATAAGCCTTGAGTCTTTGACAAGATAACATGCTGCTGAGGTGAGGATTGGTATTAAGAGTATAAGAATCATCATGCGCTCTATCACCCCTTCAGAATCGTTAACTTGTCGAGATCAGAAGACGTGAACACCCGCTTAATCTGTATAGCAAAGATTCCCAGGATAATAACCCCCATGAGCATATCGAACAAAACGCCAAGTTCTATAATGGTCGGCATACCAAAGGTCAAGGAGAAACCTGCCAGGAACAGCCCGTTTTCCATGAATAAGAGGCCTATCACCTGCGTTATCGCCTTTCTTCTCGTTATCATGCTGAAGAGCCCGACAAGGATAATAGCGATCGATATCTGGAGGACATTTCTCGAAAACCCGGTAACAAAGATGCCTTCCCTCAGTGAGGCATACACAACGGCTACGAGCATTCCTGATATGGTAAGGGAAAGGGCGTTGCTAATGTATGGCTCGACATCGCGGGTGACCTTCATCTGCCGGACGATCTTCTTCAAAAACCATGGGATGACCACACCCTTACTGAGAAGGGTGACAAGAGATGCGATATAGAGGTGTGTCTCTCCGATCATCAATGCCACAATAGCGATCAACAAGGAAAGAAGCCATGAGTTCAGGATATACACATTCACGCATGATTCAATCCGCTTCAGGGCATTCATTGCAATAGCAGTGAGGAGAATCCCTACAGAAATGAAATCGATAACTGAAAAGGCCTGGATCCAGTTCTTCATGTCATCATTTCCCCATCATAATGTATGTCAAAAGTGACAGCAACGCAAGAACAAAGGCCCCACCCAAAAGAGAAGGCAGCTGAAAGAACCTCACCTTTGCCCGTGTTGACTCCATAAGGGCCATAAAAATTGCCATAACGATCATTTTGAGCAGATAAATGCCAAAGGACATGACCACTCCGGAGACGTGCGTGCTCTGCGCTATTCCCAAGGGAAAGAATATGTCTATCGCAAGGGTGAAGAGGAGCATCTGCTTCATGAAGTGCGCCCACTCCATAAGTGCAAGGTTTCTTCCCGAGTACTCAAGGATCATACCCTCGTGTATCATTGTAAGCTCAAGATGGGTATCCGGGTTATCAACGGGGATCCTTCCTGTCTCGGCAATAATCGCCACGATGAATGCCGACAGCGCGAGGATATGAGAAGGTGAACGTATGATTGCACTAGACTTGGCAATCTGAGCAATATTCGTTGAACCGGCCGAAATGGCGGAGGTAAAAATACTCAGCATCATCATCGGCTCAACAAGGATGGAAACCGTCATCTCCCTGCTGCTCCCCTCGCCGCCAAAGGCAGTTCCAGCATCAAGCCCGGCGAGGGCAAGGAAAAACCTTCCGAGGGCAAGGATGTATATCAACGCGATAACATCGCCCATCACCCCGAAGGGAGAAACGGTAGTTATGACCGGAACGATCATTGCCGCAGCGATCGTCGACGCAATGACGATGTAAGGGGATGTTTCGAATATCCATGATGCGGTAGTGGATATCACCATGTCCTTTTTCAGCAGGCGTATGAGGTCATAGTAAGGCTGCAGGATGCCAGGGCCAACTCTCCCCTGCATATTCGCCTTGAGCTTCTTTATAATGCCCTGGATGAAAGGTGAACAAAGCACGATAATAAGGAATTGCAGATATTCCATATCAATTCCCGAATATGAGAAGAAGTATCAGCGTTATTAGGATATAGCCGAGGTACAAATGGAGGCTTCCCGACTGGAGCATCCTCACTTTCACAGCCACCTTCCTGATAAAGGAAGTGAACGGTTCATATAGATAGTTCTCAAAAAACGGCGTTATTTCACTGCTATATCGCAAAGATTTTACAAAGAATGGCTTTACGGAATACGAAACCGTAATCTCTCTCTTCGGGAGATAAATTCTCTTGAATATCAACCGGAGCGGTTTTGTGAATGCTGTTGCTGTGTACTGCATTCGTGGAGTGAGGGCGGCTATTCCGCAATCCCACGAATCGCGATAGACCGCCTTTCCCTTACCGCCGATCACGAGAACAAAGATACCCGTCGCTAGAGCTACAGCAGCCAGGGTGACGGAAAGCGCAGCAGGTGAAAGGGTTGCCATGGTCTCGCGAATATGGAGAAACCCATTGCCTGATATCACGCCCTGCGAGCCGGTCAGCTGAACAACTGCGGGAACAATCGTTATTAGAGCAGCCCCAGGAACTATTCCTAAGATGAGACAGAGCACAGCAAGGAAACCCATGCCGGCTGTCATCGAGAAGGATGATTCTTTTATTTCCCTGGTACGATGACTCCTCAACTTTCCGAGAAAGGAGATACCGAGCGCCTTGACAAAACATGCCGCAGCGAGGGCGCTAGTCAGCGCCAATGCGGCGCCTCCTAATGGGGAGATGATCTTAGAAGTGATAGAAGGTGACTGAAAACCGAGAAGCAGTGACTGATAGGTGAGCCATTCGCTGATAAAGCCATTGAACGGGGGAAGACCGCATATGGAAACAGAGCCGATGAGAAAGAAGAGGCCGGTGTACGGCATCGTCTTCATGAGCCCGCCCATCTCTTCCATATTTTTGGTATGGGTTGCATGCATTACGGAGCCGGCGCCGAGAAAGAGCAATCCCTTGAATATGGCGTGATTCAAGGTATGATACAGTCCCGCGATGAGAGCGATCGCGGACAGGGCGTAAAGGCCATGGCTTTTAAACAGAAGAGACGCACCAACACCGAGAAGGATAATCCCGATATTTTCAACGCTGTGATACGCAAGGAGCCTTTTGAGATCATGCTCCATCAACGCATATAATACTCCGAGGATCGAGGAAACAGCTCCAATGACTATGATTGTGATACCCCACCACTCGGGCCCCCGCCCCATAACATCCACGCATATTCGTATAAACCCGTAGATACCAGTTTTTATCATCACCCCCGACATCAGAGCTGAGATGTTGGAAGGAGCAGCCGGATGTGCCCTAGGAAGCCATGTGTGAAGAGGGACGATACCTGCCTTTGTTCCAAACCCAATTATTGAAAGAACGAAGATAATCGCCTTCGCACTGTCAGGGATTTGTGCGGAGGCGGATTTTATCCCCCAGAAGTCCATCTGACCGGTGTAGGAATAGAGGATGAAGAAAAGTGCAATAATAAATGCGGTTCCGACATGGGTCATCACCGCATAGACGAGGCCGGCCTTGGCAGACTGCTCGGTCCTGTCAAAGGTCACCAGAAAATAAGAGACGATGGACATTGTCTCCCATGAAATGACAAAGGTGATGATGTTGCCGGAGAGAACTACAGCATACATGCCCAAGATGAAAAGGTTAAAGAGAAAACCCAGCAAACCGTTACTCCTCATTTCCCTTGTATATCCTAAGGAAAATATGGATACGGCAAAAGCGAGGACTGAGATGACGATCATAAAGAATCCTGAAAGGGCGTCTCCTCGGAAAGCAAATGCAAAGAGCGAAGAGATTGGCAAGGAAGGTATCTGCACCGGAAGACCCCAGCAAATTAGCAGACCAGCGACAGCCAATGCCAAGGCACCTGCGGATGAGAAGATATAGATGTAGTTTTTTATCTTAGGGAATGGCAGGAGAGAACTGACCGCACCCAAAAGATAACAGAGAACTCCTAGAGAGAGACAACTTTCCGTATTCATTTGGAAAAAAGTTTTCTAGGATAAAACAAGAAAGAAGCTAAAATCAAGGCTTCCCTCGCTTTCAGCCGGAATACTTTGGTANNNNAGTGCTCCTGACTCACCAGCGGGTCTCTTAAGGGATATTCCTGCTTGCAATTCTTTGTGTGGACGAACCAGTAGAACTGAAAGCACCAACGAGCAATCCTGAGCGGCTCATGCCTCTCGAAACTATTTCTTCGTAATCGTTGTTCTAAAGGCTGAGATTCGCCGCAACACACCTTCTCTTAAAATCGCAACTTTCACGGGCAGTCCGTAACTGCTTCAGTGTTCGCCAACTGCGCCGCTGAAAGCATAGTCCACAAGCTTAGGGACACAGAGAAGTGCTGCGTGCTCAAAAAAACGAGGGCGACCTCGGCAAATAAAGAAGNNGTGGAAGAACGCCCTGCCCCTCTTCTACAGAGATTCTGTCCCTTTTATTTCACTGAATCCTTCAGAGTCTTACCGGCAGAAAATTTCGGAGCCTTATGCGCAGGAATCTTTATTGCTTGCCCTGTCCTGGGGTTCCTCCCAGTTCTTGCCTTTCTCTTACTTACCGAGAAAGTACCGAAACCCACCAGAGATACTTTGTCGCCCTTCTTCAAAGTTTTCACGATCGCTTCGATAGTTGCCTCAAGAGCCCTGCCAGCGTCTGTCTTTGAGAGAGAAACATCCTTTGCAATTCTTTCAATCAGATCTGCCTTTGTCATATGACCCTCCTTGGGAAACAATTTATAGGAAAGTATACATAATTTGACGAAAAAAAAGAATAGCTTATTCTTCACTCGTATTCATCAAGGGATCCTCGAATTACACCCGACAGGAGACGATCCAGGCACTTATCTAAGTATATATAGCGGAAAGGTGGCGATCAAACAAGCCCACGGTGAGAAAGAATATGCAGATCAACGTGCTTCCCATAACCCGAAAAAGGGGCCAACCGCTTCTCATGCTGTTTTGCCAGGACAGCTACTGCAGATTCTTCGATGGGAGGGGAAGTTCTATCGCGAACGTGACGCCTTCCCCCTCATGACTCTCTGCCCTGATTGTACCGCCGTGCTCCATGATAATGCCGTATGATATAGAAAGACCCAGCCCCGTGCCTACCCCTACGGGTTTCGTCGTAAAAAAAGGGTCGAATATCATCGGCATGATATTGGGAGGGATCCCCGGACCATTGTCACTAATCTTTATGACTACGTGATGTTTGTCTCTGTCGTATCTTGTGACCAATGTAATTTTACCATCTTGTTTGTTATGACTGGTGATTGCGTGTTCAGCATTGAGGATAAGATTCAGTATTACTTGTTGGATCTGCTGAGCGTCGACGAAGACGGCCCGGATATTGTGATAGTCTTTAACTATCTGTATGTTATGTACCGCAAGCCAGTAATTCCTGAGATCGAGGGTCCTCTCGATAATATCATTAATTGACTCAAGGGTCTTCGTGGATATCTGTTGTCTTGAAAAGGTTAGCAGATTATCCACTATCTTTTTGCATCTCTCTGCGCTGTCGAGAATCTTCTTCACTTTTATTTTACTCTCCATCTCTGCGAGCTCCATCTCGAGCAACTCTGCATACGCAATCACCCCCGTAAGGGGGTTGTTTATTTCATGCGCTACCCCGGAGACTAATAGACCGAGGGAAGCAAGCTTATCAGCATGGTGCAGCTGTTCTTTTAACCGCCTCATCTCGGTGATATTTTTTAAGACATAGATAGTCGTAGGCTTATTATCATATTGGAGGGGAAACGAGCTTATAAGGTAGGTGTCGCCATCGATTGCTATTTCTTGTGTCGACGGCTGATTTGCTGTAGCCACTCCAGTCTCGTTCGGCAATTCCGTGCCAAACAAGTCATGATATTGGACGCCGGCCATGAATTTCGGATTCTTGCCAAAATGGTTTGAAACCGCACGATTGGCTTTAATGATCCTGCCCTCGGTATCGGTCATGAATATAAAATCGGTTATGCCATCAAGAATGGCCAGCCAATTTTTTTTGCTTTCTGTTATCAATTTTTCCTTTGCCGCCTTTTGTCTCACTACTTCATGCCGGGCAAGGCAACGGTCAAGCACGACGGGAAGAGTATGAAAGGATCTTGAGCTTTTGTTCAAGAAATCATAGGCACCCTCCCTCAGGGCCTTCAGTATCAGCTTTTCATCGTCGTTCTCCATGATCATAATGAGTGGTGTCGGCAGATTTAGTTTTTTTACCTCTCTCAGAAACGTGAATCCATCCATATCAGGGAGACTCTGGTTGACAAAAACAGCCACAGCACTCTGTCTCCTTATGATGTCTAGTGCTTCCTTACCTGACGGAACAAATTCCAGTATCACATCCATTGCATGCCGACGAAAGGCCTTCCCTGCCAATGTCCGGTCACCAAGATCACCGCCAATGAAGAGTATTGGCAAGCTGCTCGACAAATCCTTGCTCTTTTCTGTAGCTTTCTTAATGCTCATTTTTCTTGATTACGAGGACGATGCCCAGATTCTCCATGACAGTGTGTACCCCTCTCCCGGTCGTTCATCTACACAATAAAGAAAACAACGATATCCCTCATTTGAGCCACGAGAGAAAAGAAAGAGAAAACATAATGAAACTTCGGTTAATAGACTTTCACCTCAACCGATTCACCCTCCTCTATTCCGCGCATCTGAGCGGGGATGACGATCGTCCCGTCAGCCTTGACGAGGGTTCTTATGAGACCCGATTTCCCAAGTACCGGGTCAGCCCACACCTCTCCATCCCTTTCCTCGAGGGCAACCCTGACATGTTCTTCTCTTCCCTGGCTTGATGAGATATTTCTTGCCAGTCGCGCCTTGATTGTCCTTTGATCACGAGTCTCTTTCTCCTGTCTCCCCGTAAGCATCCTTAAAATCGGCAGAATGAATATCTCAAAACAGACAACCACAGCCGCCGGATGTCCGGGAAGTCCGAAAACCGGAACCCCATCAACAACGGCGCCGATAGTGGGTTTTCCCGGCTTCAGTGCCACACCATGAAAGAGTACACCGGGAGAGCCCAGACTATTGATAATTTCCGCTGTCATGTCTTTAGTGCCTACAGAACTTCCGCCGGTAATAAGAACCATATCCGAATCGCGGAGAGCCCTTTGAACGACATCCCGTATCTCCTCATATACATCTTTAAATATGCCTTTTTTTACCGGTATACCCCCGTACTGTATTAGAAAGCCCGCAAGGCTGTATGAATTCATGTCACGGACCTGACCAGGTTGTCGTCCGCTCTCAGCAGGAACTATTTCGTCACCGGTACCGATGATCGAAACCTTTGGTTTCTCATAAACCCTCACAGCGGTTATGCCGATCCCCGCAAGTGCTGCGATATCCTGAGGTCTCAGCACGCTCCCTTTCTTGACGATAAGTTCACTTTTCTTCACATCCTCGCTTGCGGATATGACATTCTCTCCGGGAGCAACCGGCTTGAACACCTCAATGAGTCCCGCATTCAAATATTGACTGTGTTCGAGCATGATAACAGCATCAGCGCCTGCGGGAAGCATCCCGCCAGTAGCTATCTTGGCCGCTGTCCCTTTCTTGAGCTGGAAGGCAGGCTCTTCGCCCATCAGAATCTCATGGATGATGGTCAAGTATGCGGGAATGCTGTCAGTCGCACCGAAGGTATCCGAGGAATTCACTGCAAAGCCGTCAACGGTGGACCGGGAAAAGCCAGGCATGTCCTCCGGTGAATGAATGTCTTCTGAGAGAACCCTCTCATAGGCACGATCAATGCTGATGCTCACGGATAAGGGCTCTTTGATGACGAGATGACTTACCATGCGCCTCTGAGCTTCTGCAATAGCGATGACATCCTCTCTGCCCAGCATGTCACGCATACGTTACCTACGCATAGGGGGTGGGTGATGAGCATTTTCTCGAGCTCATCACTGATCCCTCATAACGCACCACAGCCGTTAAGAAACCATCGGGTTTTCTTGAAGCACATCAGAGGCAGCTCCATTGCACAGAATGTCAACAATTCTGTCAATGGACTCCAGGTGGAGTTGCTGGATATTCATTCTGGTGAGATCTAAAGGGTACACGGCATTGTCTTGTATGAAATTGCCGAGCCTCTCCTTGTTGAAACAAGACAACACGATAATGCTCTTTAAAATCCTTTTGTTCGTCTTAAATGAGAATAAGGCTCTTTCCAGCGACCGTTCGAGGAATTGATCGTTTCTCCGCTGAACAACCCTGTCAATACGCATCGCCTGAAACCAGTATCTCTTGTCGATCAAGCAGTCCGCCCTCAGTTCAACGAGAGTATGCTCGATGTTCCTTTTGCTGCTCGCAAATTTCCCATGGGCAATGGTATCCGCGGCAAGATGACTCAGGTAGCCGAAAACAAAGGCCTTCTGCTGTTGTGTCTCTGCAGCATCAAGAAGGTTCAATGCCATTTCCCAGCTGTGAGGGTTCTTATTTTCAGGAAGAAACTTTTTCCCTATGATGATATCTGCCATGAGATTGCCGTAAAGATAATCGTGTCTGTATTTCTTGATCAGGGCGTATATGCCTCCGGGTAAGAGTGAACCAAGGGAAAATATCTCGCTTCCCAGATACATATGGGTGAGGGGTCCCCAGGCAAATGCAACTGATGGTAGAAAGAAAAAAGAGAAAAAAAGTGATATTTTAATGATCTTCATTGGTCATCTCCCTTAAGAAATTCGATAAAAGTCTCACCCCGATGCCGGTGGCGCCCTTCGGGATATAGGGCATCTCTTTGTCCGTCCATGCGGTCCCCGCAATGTCCAGATGGACCCATGGCGTATCCCCGGCAAATTCCTTCAGAAAATATGCCGCGGTAACAAGGGAACCTGTTTTCCCTCCAGTATTTTTTAAGTCAGCGAAATCACTTTTTACATATTCGCGGTATTCTTCATAGAGGGGCATCTGCCAGACTCTCTCGTAGGTCTCATCTCCGATAGCCTTCAATGTGTTCATCAACTTGTCATCGTTACCCATCATCGCAGCAGCCTCGCTCCCCAGGGCTACGGAACACGCCCCGGTTAATGTCGCTATGTCTATTATAGCGCGTGGTTTCATTTTTTTTGCAAACCCGATGGCATCCGCGAGGACAAGCCTTCCTTCGGCATCGGTATTAATAATCTCAACAGTCTTGCCCAGAACGGTTCTGACGATATCGCCGGGTCTGGAAGCGCTGCCGCT
>DMNE01000393.1:15133-18909 GCA_003453735.1 Nitrospiraceae bacterium
TCGTATTTCATCTTCTCCATCCCTTCCCCGGGCTTAATAGAGATGCCGCCGCTGTCAAAAGTGATGGATTTTCCAATAAAAACAATAGGCGGGCCATCAGCTCCATCGTATTTGATAACAATAAATTTAGGAGGCTCATCGGAGCCCTTTGCTACGGCGAGATAAGCGCCCATTCCTTCCTTCTCGGCATCTTCCCTGTTAAGAATCTTAACAGACACCTTACCCTTTGCAAGAGTCTTCGCTATCTTCGCGAGGACCGAAGGAGTCATATCATTCGCGGGGGTATTGATCAGATCCCGTGCAAGCTGCACGCCGGATGAGACGATCTCAATCCAACGAAGGGAATCGAACAATGCTTTTTCGGGCTTTCCCAAAAGGATGAGACTCTCTATTCCCTTCGCATTGTCCTCCTCTTTATATCTTTTAAAGTGGTAGCGCGACAAAAGAGAGCCTTCCACAAAGGGTATCGGTGACTGCCGCAAGGAGAACAAGTAATCCGTCGAAACCGAGATGGTTTTCAGTCCGAGCTCCGCGAGATAGGACATCGCTTTGCCTCCCGCCTGTCGAACCGCTTCGGATGTAAGATTTTTCTCTTTTCCCATCCCAACGAGCAGGATTCGTTCGGGTTTTATCATATTCGCAGTATGCACTAGGGTGACCTGGTTACGCTTCCCAATAAATTCTCCTGAGGATATGATCCTAGTGATAAGGCCCCGGAGAGCAAAGTCGATTCCCTTATAGGGGATCGGACGCTCACCTTCGCAAAAAGGCAGAACCAAGGCATCAGAACGGTACCCCGTCTCTTTTATCTCTCTTATGATGACTTTCATGAAAATTAATTAATACTTACTTTCTATTGTATCATAAATCCTTCATTCATTCTCAAAAAAAACACCTCTGGAGTTGACGAAGATTTTCTTTTTGTGGTATTTTGTCAGATCGACTTTTATGAGGAGATGTTTATGGTAAACAAAAAGACTAAAAAGACACAAAAAAGCGTGCCTCTCCGCAGCCCTGCCAAGAACGGGACGAAGCCTAAGACGCAATCATCAAAAACAAAATCGTCAAAAAAGACACCGGTCAAGACAAAGACAGGCGCCAAGCCTGCTCAAGCGCGTCTATCCGCTAGATCCGCAAAGACCGTGACAACGAAGAGAACCACGAGCACGGTGAAACTCAAAGAGGTTGCTCCGTCAGCATCATCAGTACCAGCAGGACCAGAGACAAAGAAACGAAAGATCTCTCCACGAGAGAAAAAGATTCTCGATATACGGAAGAACCTTATGCAACAGAAAACCACGCTCCTGTCAGAGGCTGAGGAGGCGCTCAACGAGCTGCCGGGCCAGACCGTCTTTCCTGACCTTGGCGATCAGGCGAGTGCCGAGATAGACCGGAATTTCATGTTGCGCCTCAGAGGGAGAGAACAGCGGCTGCTTAAAAAGATTGAAGAAGCGATAGAGAAGATCGAGGGTGGCTTATTCGGTATCTGCGAGGTCTGCGGACATGAAATAGATATAAAAAGGCTTGAAGCACGACCGGTGACCACCATGTGCATTTTTTGTAAAACAGAACAGGAAGAAGAAGAAAAAATCAGGGGGACATAGATCGTCCTCTCATCCGGAAACCGTACCTGGCATTTAGAGCATCTCCCAACATATTACAACAGAGTGACGTCGCAGTTATCGCCAGTCCCGGAAAGATAACCATCCACGGAGCTGAGATGATGAATACTCTGTTTGTGCTTATCATTGACCCCCAACTCGGAGCCGGAGGCTGAACGCCAAGACCGAGAAAGCTCAGCGAAGCCTCCGTCAAGATGTAACCGCCAAGCTTCAATCCCGTCACAACAATGCCCAGAGGAATGCACTGAGGAAACAGGTGAACAAGGAGTATCCTCGTGTTGCTGCAGCCTATCGCTTTTGCCGCCTCGATAAACGGGGCGTTGCGTAGGGATAGCACATGCCCCCTGATTAGTCTTGCAAAGGACGCCCAGCCAACTGCTGCTATTACGATCATGACGGTATAAATCCCCGGAGGAAGGATCACCGATATTCCGATGGCAAGCAAAAGGGACGGAAATGCCAGGATGAAATCGACAAGCATCATGACCGCCGTATCAAACGTTCCGCCCAGGTACCCGGAGAGCAGTCCGATTACGAGGCCCACGCACAGTGAAACGAGAGCTGCTACCGCCGCAACCGACAGAGAAACCCTGCCACCATAGAGAACCCTGGAAAGTATGTCCCGCCCCTTGCTATCCGTGCCAAAGGGGTGTTTTAAACTCGGAGATTCTCTGAGTTCATCGAGGTTAATCTCATCAGGGTCATGCGGTGTAAGAAATGGCGCAAAAACTGAAGCGAGAACAATAATCAATAATACGCCGATAACCAACTTATTCATTGCTTGAGTAAAGCCTCACCCTTGGGTCTAGGTAATGATACGCAATATCGACAACGAGATTCAGCAAAACGTACACGGTTGTCCCGACGATGATGCACGCCATAATTACGGGATAGTCCCTCCTGATGATCCCTTCCATGGCGTATCTCCCGATGCCGTCCCATCCGAATATCGTCTCTGTGAGAACCGCACCGTTCAGATAGCTTCCAAAATCGAGCCCGATAACGGTTACCAGCGGCAAAAGGGCGTTCTTGAAGACATGAATAAAGGTGATCCTCTTTTCCGTTAGTCCCTTTGCTCGTGCAGTCCTCACATACGGCATATGAAGGAGATCTATGAGTGTAATCCGTGAAATTCTTGTCAGGGTAGCAAGGGCTGGGAGAGAAAGGGTAACGGAGGGCATGATGAGGAAGCGAATATCGCCCATGCCTGCTGGCGGAAGCAGGCGCAATTTCAGGCTGAAGATGAGCATAATCAGAAGCCCGAACCAGAAGACGGGAATGCTCAGGCCAATAACCGACAAGGATGATATGGCCCTGTCGATGGCAGTTCCATTCCTAAGGGCGGATGCGAAGCCGAGCAGAATGCCTGCCGGCACCGCAATACCCATTGCGCACAGGGCAAGCAGCAGCGTATTGGGAAACTTAGTTGNNAGCAGCAGCGTATTGGGAAACTTGGTTCGTACGTCATCGATGACTTTGCTGTTCGTATAGTACGAACGGCCGAACTCCCCTTTCATGAGAAGGCGGACATACCCGCCATACTGGAGAAAGAAACTCCTGTCAGTATGGAGTTCTCTGCGGATGCGCTCGATGAGTTCGGGCTGTGCCCTCTCTCCCACGAGGCTCAAGGCAGGATCTCCGGGAAGGGTCTTTGTGAGGGCAAACGTGAGCATCGTTATGCCAAATAACAACGGAATGAGAAGGAGAATTCTTTTAAGAATATATCTCTGAATGGTTGATCACCCCTTTAAGCATTTTTTTCTTGCCTTTGAACAGCCTTTCGCGTGGTAGCCATAAATACCATGAACAGAATGGACGAAAAGACGGCGGTAATTGCCCCGTAATAAAACGTTGCCGAAGGCGATACATGGTCCCACAGCCAGCCGCCTATGAGGCTTGCTGGAAACATTGCAAGTCCAACAGCAGAATAGTAGATCCCGAATCCTGTAGCTTTGAAATCAGGTGGGATGATCGTCGCGAGAAACGCCTTCTGTGTTCCGTCGGTAAGTCCCATGAAAAGCCCGTAGAGACCGAACAAAGCCCAGATAGCAGCTGCATCCCGTGCAACCGCAAAACCAAAATAAACTATAGCGAACAAAAAAAAGCCCAGCAGTATTATCATCCCCTTTCCGAACCTGTCTGCGGCTATTCCAG
>DMNE01000419.1 GCA_003453735.1 Nitrospiraceae bacterium
TGCGCTTATCCCGCACAAAACTCTGCCTGGCTGGAACTACACACTGGCTCCGTCAAAAATGTGAAATTATTTTTGCGCAGCCCCTTAGTCGATATGAAAGGAGACCCCGACACAACAACGCCCCAAGAGATTGCTCTTCCATACGACAATGAACACAGGAGACCCTTGTCGATGCTCATCAGGAGAGCAACCGATAAATATAAGGCAACGAACTTCCCAACTTTATTACACGGATACACCAGTCGCACCTTCGCTCTTGAAAAAGGGAAAAGTCCTTGATTATTTATACTATTTTCGTGCATATTGTCTAGAAAATAGGACTTTCCTTGCAAGAGGGGAACTTAGACCTTATCTGTGAAGGATTGCGAGATCCCTCCCACACAATAGATAACTTGGCACATTCGAACGTCCCGATGTGCGAGATGGTGCCGTCGGCTCAGAAAATGATGAGGTGATCATTGGTTTCACCATTGAGATATGCGGACGTTTCATTGCAGTTGTTCTCTCCTTCTGATGGATGGAGATAGCCTATGAGCCTATGAAACTTTTCGGAGATCGGTGCATAAAACTCCAATGTGCATCTGAAAGATTGCTGGAAGGTCGCGCTGGCTCTCTCCGAAGCGGCAAAACTGATGGCGATTTCTACGGGCAGGAGCTTCGCCTCCGTCCTTGTCATCGCCGATAACCATGTGTTCCAATGCTTCTAAGATTGTCTTCCATTCCTTATTCCCATACTATCTCGAAATAATTTTCTTTGGTCGGGGAAAAGCTTTTTACAGGGTACACTTCAGGGGAAAGACTTCTTACGTACTCCTTAATTTAGTATCATTTTGTATAAGAATTATAAGAATATAGACAGATAGAAAATGACCGTAGGTAATTTTGGGCGCAAAAAAAGGATACTGAAGGAGGGAACTTGTATTGATGTCAGGATGAGAGTCCCAGAGACGGGATTACCAGTTTCTTATTTATAAATTTATGCAGAGTCGCGGTTCGGCACCAAGCCTGTACAACAGGTTTGCGAGTATGCAAAACCCTGTAAAGGCAAACACAATAGTTGCAGCACCAACGAATGCCGGAAAACAAAGCCACCAAAGGCTATGGAACCTAACGAAAAGGGCGGTCCAGGAGAGGTTAATCCCAACAATGAGATAAATATATCTTTCGAGATACCACCTATCGGTCTGCATAAAATAGAACTTGCTTTTTTGCCCTTTTTTGAGAGAGTTCTCCAAGATGGGTTTCACCCCAAGCCTGTAGAGAATATTACCAACGACACAAAAGCCAGTTAGCGATACGAAGACTGAACTCATACCGACGGCGAGAATAAAAACTACCCAGTTACGATTATGCAATGCGGTTAGAAGAGAACTCATGAGTAAGACTATGGCGGCTATGATCCAGACGAGTCTCTCCAGATACCATATGTGAGTTTTAATGATGTATACCCCGGTCCTCTTCCTCTTGGGGTGCACCCCAGTCAAAATAGCCTCTTGTCCGTTCCTGTTTGTCAACATGGCAATTGCATTAATAATACCAAAACTCTATTGCTTTCCACAAGATGGATGCTCAGGAACGTCAGGAACTCCGAATAGCAGCACTGGGCGGATAGCTCCCCCGCTAGATAGGAGACGCAAAAAACCGGACTACGCTTCAAACGACCCACGAAAGATCAAACTTTCTGATTTTTCTTTCCGGCCAAACGAACGCTTTATTTATGAATATAACTTTACCGTCAACTGGGAACATCAAATCAGATTAACAACGGTCAGTCCGTTAAACCCCGGCCGATTTTGTCCCACCTAGATTGCCGCTAAACGAGTAGTCCCGCCAGAGGAGAGGATATCGGAAGACCCTGGGGGACCTTCCCCCAGTTTTTTGCGGTCTCCATAATTCATTGAAAGTTGAGCTTATGGGTTGTAAGCAAGGCTCAAGGGTAAAAGGACATATTCTTTAACTGACTTTTCTTATAGAGCACTCCTCAAGAAGTTCCAGGGTAAAGGGACATATTCTTTTTTTAGTTGTTTTCATTGACATTTCGTTTCCCCCTCCTTTCCTTTGTGACGCATATCCCGTGCCAGATGAAAACTTATTGATAAACATAGTTTTTATATTCTGCTTCTCCTTTGCAGAACTGAGAAAATGGGATTTTTTCTTTGCAGTATTGCAAAAAAAAATTACAGCGGAGCTGTTCTGATTTAGTTATTGATTATCGGTCTATGAGACAAATCTATGATTGCCACTTTCAGGGAAAAGTTACCGAGAGGCTATGGAGCAACCGAGGGCCGTTCATGAAAGGGCTTGATTAACCAGACCCGTTCTATTTGTTACACCCACATTCGACACTGGCAGTATTTTGAGAGGCTGACAATTTCCGATTTAAACCTTCAGCCTTCTGCTCGACTAGGACTTGAAGCATGTCGTAATCTGCACATCAGCGAGATCAGGCAGGCCGTATTACCTTCTTCCTCTTCTGGTCGACGGAATGGGAGGGTCCATAAACTGTTTTGAGTTGCCTTGTAAATCAAGAACTGAACTGTAGCTACCATCCTGCCTCCTGACGACGTTCCACCGCGACACCTTCCCTTAATCGACATGCTAGACTCTTTATGATATAAGTTAGGCAGATAGTCAGTGGAGGCCAGAAAAGCGATCAAGGTTTCGTCGCTACTACGCTCAAGCCTTAGAGATAGCGCTTTGTAAGAAGCGAGACCGAAGTCGTAGCGCGCATCATCAAAGCGGCAGGGATCCAACCCCAATAGTTTGAGCGAACGGCTCATTCGATCGTATCAACGAATGTGCTTAACAGTGAAAGGAGGACGGTATGCGTAAATTTAAGTGGTTAGTTGTTTTGGTTTATGATTGCACCGCAGCCTAGCTTTGCTAATGATCGCGCGCAGATTCAAGGTGTGTGGAAACTGGTTTCCTACGAGGTTGAGATTCAAGCGAAAGGCCAAAAAGAGTCTCCCATGGGACAGAACCCGACGGGGTACGTGATTTTTACACCCGAAGGGAGAGCTTTGTTTATCCTGACGGGAGAAGGGCGGAAGCCAGCGAAAACCGTTCAGGATCGTGTCGACCTGCTGAGCAGCCTAATTGCGTACACCGGTACGTACCGCATAGAAGGAGACAAGTGGATTACCAAGGTCGAAGTTGCTTGGAATCCTGAGTGGATCGGCACCGAACAGACACGTTTTTTCAAGGTGAATGGCGACCGTCTTCAAGTGCTCACGACATGGCGAATTATGCCTAATTGGGCAGAAAAGGGGATGACGCGGAGCATTATTACGTTCGGACGGGCGAAATAGGAACCCAATGATTCGCGACATAATTCACCAATCCATACTTCACTTCGTTATCGAGGCACGACGGTATGTTCTGCCATATTATTTGAGCAAGATGTTCTTACGCACAAAGGAGGTGGCGTATGAAAGAGGAAATGGATCGTAGGGAGTTTCTGAAATATTCCTTAGCAACGGGTGCTCTCATTGCTGCTGGCGATGGAATCATGGACAGTGTGACGGCACAGGCTGCCACGGGTGTTACCGCAGTGGATAAGTTGACTGTTTGGGTATTGACTGACAACTATTATGAC
>DMNE01000193.1:0-152 GCA_003453735.1 Nitrospiraceae bacterium
AAAGGAAACATAAATTCCGGTAAGCACGGATGAGATACCCAAAAGAGAGGAGAGAATCATGGTATTTCTGAAACTCCTAGCGATCTGGAGGGCCGTCACAGCCGGCAATATCAGCAAAGCGGACGTCAACATAATGCCGACGACCTTCATAG
>DMNE01000193.1:180-2637 GCA_003453735.1 Nitrospiraceae bacterium
AGAAGAATACAACTGAAAGCACAATAATCGAAAGAATTATTGAAGTGACAACCTCCACTTGGCTGATAGCCAGAATATTGCCAAAAAGAAAGCTGAAAAGGTCCACATTAAAGCCTCCCGAAAGACTGGCGATGAGCACGCCTCCCGCAATGCCCAGAGAAGATACAATCCCTATCGCGGCATCTCCATAAAGCCTCGCCTTTTGCATCAATTTCATGATACCCAGTGAACTTGCCATCACTACCGGGATGGCGACAAAGGAAGGTTGCTGTCTCAGAAGCAAACCAATGGCGACGCTTCCGAAAGTTACGTGCGCCAGTCCATCACCAATAAGAGAAAGCCTTCGCAACACAAGCAATACNNGCAATGAATGCCCTTCTAATAAAGGCGTATTGGAGCGCAGTGAATATATCCATATCAGTCATGCCTGTGGCAGATCAGATGCTGTGCAAATTCACCGAAGTAACGTGTCATATTTTCTGACGAGCAAAAGTCTTCAAAGCTGCCATAAAAGATGACCTTCTTATCAAGATATAGAAGTTTTGAAGCATATTCACCTATGCTGGCCGTATCATGGGTAATAAGAATAATAGTCACATTCTTCATAAGATTGAGATCGTGAAGGACATGGAAAAAGTTTTCTCTCGCTTCAGGATCAAGCGCCGTTGTCGGCTCATCGAGAATCAGAAACTCCGGCTCATTGACGATCGCCCTTGCAACGAGGACCCTCTGCTGCTGACCGCCCGAAAGTTCCCCGATCAATGAATCCTTGATATCGAGCACATCCGTCAACGTCATAGCTTTATCTATCAGGGCCTCATCGTCTTTCCCGGTATGTTTTGAGAATCCTTTCCTTGAGAAGAGTCCCAGTGAAACAATCTCCTTTACAGTAGCCGGGAAATTGGGATTGAAGTTTGCCAATTTCTGCGGCAGATAGCCGATTTTATGCCGATCCCCAAACAGGAAAGGGCTTGTCCCGAATAGACTGACCGTGCCCTTCTCCGGCTCTAAAAGTCCCAGGATTATCTTGATGACCGTGGTTTTGCCGGAACCGTTTGGACCTACAAGCCCGATATAATCACNNCCCACAAGCCCGATATAATCACCTTTTTCTACGGCAAAAGTCACGTCGCAGAGTACTTCCAGTGACCCATAGCTGAAAGATACATTGTCTACAGATAAAATAGGATCCATATTATTTGCATGCAAGACCGACTCTAAGATTATCGAGGTCCTTCTCAAGAATATCAAAGAAAGAGACACCTTGATTAATCTGGTCTCTGGACAGATTGTGAGCAGCATTAAGCAGAAGCATTTTGGCATTGGTTTCTCCGGCGATGGCTTCTGCGATTTTAGGGCTGGTTAATTCTTCGTAGAAAATGTATTTGATTTTGTACTTTTTAATCTGTTCGATCAGCTTGACCAAGTCATTGGCCGTGGGTTCGGCATCCGGTGCGACCCCCTGAGCGGCTAAATATCTCAAGCCGTAGCGCTTGGCCAGATACCCGAAAGCATAGTGGCCGCCGTAGATGATTTCCCTGTCTCTGCAAGTGGCAAGGGTCGTTCTGTATAAGGAATCCAATTCGGTCAGCTTATTAATATAATCGTTCGCCTTCTTTTCATAAAATTCCTTGTTAGCACTGTCTTTCAGCTTGAATGCCTGAACGATGTTTCTGACCATTATTTTGGCGTTGTCGAAATCAAGCCAGATATGCGGATCGAAGGATCCCAGCGGCTCATCGGCATCATGGAATACTGCCGGGATCATTTTTGTGCCACTGCTCGTGTCTACAACGATCAGGTTCTTATTAACAATCCCCTTAATAACGTCTTCAGCCCATGGCTCCATAAATTTCCCGGTGTATACAAAAACATCCGCTTCGTTGATTTTGACAATATCACCGGGCTTCGGCTCAAACGAATGAGGTTCCACTCCCGGCGGCAATAGCAAAGATACTTCCGCTTTGTCTGCTCCAATATTCTTGGCCATATCATACAGAGGGAAAAGCGTTGTCATGACCTTAAGCTTCTTCACCTCTGCGCGTTCTCGACCGTGCTTTGCACATGCCGAAAAGTCACCAACCAGAAAAACAAGAACAAATAATATAACGAGATGTTTAAATCTCATCTTTTACTTCTTAACTCGTCCAGGCAATTCCTGCAGTAGCCGTTTACTTGAAGGACATGCGAAATTACCTCCCCGTTCAGTTTCCTTTTCACTTATTTCTGCAGTTCATCGAGAACGCAAAGACTGATATCTTCAACATTCCGGCAGGACATACAAACAAAGTGGTGATGGTGAGACCTATTCGGGCAGAAATAATAATAGAGCTGTCGGTTTGGATGTGTGACCTTCGAGAGGATATCTTTTTCCGAAAGCTCCTCAAGATTCCGATAGACTGTCGGAAGGCCTATTCTTATAAATTGTTTTTTCATTTCCATCCATATTTCTTCGGG
>DMNE01000048.1 GCA_003453735.1 Nitrospiraceae bacterium
GTACGAAGACGACATGACATTATTCATACCATATCTGCACCTCTTTTGTTCACTAATTGTTACTTAGCTCCTCATTATCAACAACTTAAATGGAAGAACAAAATGGCCCTGCTCTTTCGGGAGTACGGGAATCTTTCGTGCGATTCTGGCGTGCTATGTGAACAGGTATAATAAAGGCATGATCACGTATGGAGTGGTAACTCATGGTGGCGCAGGGTCGCCGGTGGAATTCTTGGACGGATGCACTGAAGCATGTGAGGCTGCATTGAGTCTTCTCAAGGTTGGCAGATCTGCCCTGGATGCGGTGGTGGAAGCCGTTCGCATTCTTGAGGACGATGGCAGGTTCAATGCGGGGAGCGGCTCTGCCCTCCGTCTCGACGGTACGACGATTGAAATGGATGCAGCTGTGATGGATTCAAGGGGTTACATAGGGATAGTCATCTCGATTCGTGATGTGAAAAACCCCGTGCTGGTTGCACGCGCTATTATCGAGACCCCTCATATTGCGCTTTCCTCGCAAGGCGCTACCGCCTTCGCGAGAAAACGAGGGTTTCCCCCATTTCGTCAGATTTCCCAGTACGCCCAGGAGCGGCATAAGAGGATTGAACGATTGATCAGAGAAGGAAGACTAGGGGAGGAAAACCCGCGGTGGCAGAACCGCAACGTTGAGACGTTTTGGAACTTTGACGCTCCGTCGGATAAGGACATTTGTTCGTGTGACACCGTCGGCGCAGTCGCATTGGATAAGGAGGGGATCCTCGCAGTGGCCACATCAACCGGTGGTGCCTCTCCAATGATGATGGGTAGGGTGGGTGACAGTCCCATGATAGGTTGCGGATTTTATGCAGGTCCGTCGGCTGCCGTGGCAACGACGGGAGTTGGAGAGGAGATCATAAAGAAGATGGTGGCAAAAACCGTGTATGACATGGTTTCACAAGGTGAAGAGATAAGGACCGCTTCAGAAAAGGGGATAAGCATGGTTCCTTCCAATGTCATGGTCGGTCTTATCGCCCTTTCACGGGAAGGCTTCGCAGCGGTATCAAATAGGCAAATGGCATATTCAGTCCGCATCAGAGAGGATTAATGAGCGATGTCGATGGGAAGAACATGATGGCGCATAAAATCGTNNTGCCTAACTCCGCAATCAAGAGACGGGTCTGTCCTGATATATCAGCGTCGATTTGCAGTTTAGGCACCAAAAATATACAATACTGTAAGCCTCGGTATGAAAGCCTTTAAAAATAAGCAGGTAACCTTTATCCTTGCCATCCTTCTTTCCCTAAGTGCGCACTTAGCTGCTCTTGCGGGCAGTAAAGGGTTCACGCTTCCCGTCCCATTCGCTCCTCATATATTCATTGCGAATCTTGAAAGAGAAGAACCTTATACAACAACCACCAGCAGATCGATAAGGGATGTCCTACAGAAGAACCCGGAGCATAAAGAGGCGGAATCAAATAAAGTGCCGTCAGATACTACACTTGATGAAGAACAAGGCAGTGAACAGAGTGAACAGGATTTAGAAGTTCCCTCGAAGGACATGACTTCTCTAGAGGAAATTGTGGAGCCAAGTCTAACGGAAGATGGAGAGAGAACGCTGCCGCGCGATGAAAAAATAGCACCTGACAACGAAGCGGTAAAAGGAGAGAAAGAGCAGGCGAGACCAGCCGAGACGGCGAAGCCTTTCAGAGAAAGCCTAAACTATGAAATCTATTGGCTCGGAATCTATGTTGGAAATGCCGCAATAGACGCTATTGTTTATAACGGCACCGTAACGATAACCTCACAGGTTCATTCTGCCTCTTTCATATCGAATTTTTATAAAGTAGAAGACTACGCGGAAAGCAAGATCATCGATGGAACTCCTGTATCTTTTAGGATAAAACAACATGAAGGTAAGTATCGGAGCAATAAAGAGACGATATTTGATATAAGCAACAAAAAAGTGACATATATCGATTATCTTAAGGATGTTAGGAATGAACACACCGTACCGGCTACGGGCCTGTGGGACGTCATTTCAGGGTTTTATCATCTCAGAATGGAGTCTCTGGAGGTAGGGCAGAAAATCTTTCTTGATGTCTTTGATAGCAACAAATTTCTTGCCGTCGAAGTTGACGTTCTCGGAAAAGAGAAGCTCGAGCTCTTTGACAAAAACGAAATCAATACAATCATCGTAAAACCGATACTGAAATCTGAGGGATTGTTCCAGAAAAAAGGTGATATTTTGATCTGGCTTACGGATGATGATGTCAGGATCCCGGTCAAGGTTGAAACTGAAGTCCCTATCGGGAAGGTCGTTGCAAAATTAAAAGGATTGGAGTCGGAAAAGTGAACTAGTGGCGGTGCGTTCCCCCTCTAGGCATAGCCAGGGGGGGTCAAGCAGTGGGTTGTGGTTTTCACGGCAGTTCTTTGGTGTCCTGCTACTCAACATGTCGCTTTCCTTCTTTTCTCTTTGCAGCTGACTTATTTCGGCAGAAGCGTCACTTTATGGTGGAGCATGCCTATCGAAACACAGTCTATCATCAGATGTGACGTTAGCGATGATGTTAAGGATCATTGTCCCAGCCTATCGGTTTGCCGCTCTCCTCTCTTAGGGGTCTTCGCGTGCTAATCCGGCAGACTGGTCATTTTCCCTTTGAACACAAAGCGATTTCTCTTCTGCGCAGCCTGAAGGGTACTCATTTCGCGCATAGTATTGATACTTCCTGACGCTCTATGATACTATAAGACACTTCCGAAGTATTTGAAAAATAAGAAAATCTGTATCCGCCGGAGTGGTGGAATTGGTAGACACAAGAGACTTAAAATCTCTCGGGTCTCTGACTCGTGCCGGTTCGAGTCCGGCCTCCGGCACCAACAAAATCAACGGGTTGAACGCCGGGGAGATACAGGCGCCATCCCATGCGCTTCTGAACCAGCATGGGATTCTGGTGCACTCAGCCGTCCGCTCTTATCCAAGCCAGTGCTGCGCCCAGAGAGCAAAGAGAACTACCATAACCGCATAGCATTCAGTAATCGAAGAATGTCATCTGAGAGTGTATTAGGGAAAATCAGTTCAGGTTCTTGATTTATCAGGGATTTGTGCGTAAAATAAGAAACGGAAACCCAATATGGTGAGCAGTTGAATCTCTGCCTCATGGTTGGTTGGGTCTGGTCTCCGGAATCCAGAGATAGGGAATATGGGAATGGCAAGTCGTGCTTAGGGAAAGATGCTGAGAGAGGTTGACTATGGAATACAAAGTTAAGAAGGTGATATTGCCTGCTGCCGGTCTCGGTACAAGGTTCTTGCCCGCAACAAAGGCGTCTCCTAAGGAGATGCTTCCCATAGTGGATAAGCCTATGATTCAGTACGCTATCGAAGAAGCCATAGAGTGCGGCATCGAGGAGTTCATCATCATCACAGGGAAACATAAACGTGCCATAGAGGATCATTTCGATTCCGCCTATGAACTTGAAGAGAAACTCAAGTTCGATGGAAAAAAGAAACTCCTCGAAGAGATAAATAAGTTAAGCCATATCAAGTTCGCATATATCCGACAGCGGGTTGCCCTCGGTCTGGGTCATGCAATACTCTGTGCCAAGCCTTTTGTGAAGGACGAACCATTTGCGGTGATATTGAGTGATGATGTTATTGACCCGGACTACCATCTTTTGAAGGAGATGGTCGGGGTTTATGAGGAAGTAGACTGCCCCGTGATAGCATTAGAGGAGGTTTCGGAGTCAGAGGTCTCACGGTATGGTATCATTGATGGGGTAAGGGAGGGGGATGTGGTGAGGATCTCGAGCCTAGTCGAAAAACCCAGGAGAGAAGCTGCGCCATCAAATCTTGCGATAATCGGACGGTATATCCTTACGCCCGACATATTCAGGATTCTTGAAAAACAGAAGCCCGGGGCCGGTGGCGAGATTCAGCTCACCGATGCATTGAAAGAATTATTAAAAAAACGCACCATTTATGGTTACCCAATAAAGGGAAAGAGATACGATGCAGGGGATAAGGTCGGATTCTTGAGGGCCACAGTTGATCTGGCATTAAAGAATCCAGAAGTAGCAGAGCCTTTTAAGGCTTATATCCTTGATGTGGCGGCAGGTCTCACTGGGGGGAAGAAAGAGACGAAAAGTCTCAAGGCGAGGGGCTGAGGACAGGAGCCAGCAGCTTTTTCGGCTTTCGGATCCTCCGTTAAAAAACATGGTAAATATGTCACTGAAAGACGCACTGTATTTTCATCCTGAAACAACAGGGTATCAACCGTCGGTAGACTTATACGAAACAGATGACAATCTTGTGTTCGAGATAGATCTCCCGGGGATTAACCCTGCCGATGTGCTCATAAAGGTCTATGACGATATTGTTATAATAGAAGGGGTTAAGAGAGAGAGACGGGAGGAAAAGAGATTGAATTACCTCTGCGTAGAGAGAAAATTTTGCGGGTTTAGGAGAATGCTTAAAATACCTACCCCTGTTAACTCTCTGGCAGGAAAGGCCTTATACAGCGAAGGAGTAATAACCTTAAGGTTGCCGAAGCTGAGGGATAAGGTCGTTAAAATAAAGGTGGAAATACAATAAAAGGGTTCCAGTAGTCTTGACCCTTGGGAACCAAAGTGAGGGATATGGCTGAATTAGAGCAGAAAGACGAGAAAGAAGTTGAAATTCCTGATACATTGCCTGTGCTTCCCGTGAGAGACATTGTGGTCTTTCCTTATATGATTCTGCCCCTCTTTGTTGGAAGGGAGATGTCAATAAAGGCTATTGACCATGCATTGAGCACCAACAGGATGGTTATGCTGGTCGCCCAAAAAGACCTGAATGTCGAAAATCCGACTCCTGAGGAACTCTACACCACCGGCACTGTTGGGATTATCATGAGAATGCTCAAGCTGCCCGACGGGCGGGTAAAGATATTGGTTCAGGGTCTCAGCAAGGCAAGGATTCTCGCATTCACTCAGAGCGAGCCTTTCTATACCGTTTCTATCGAAAGGATATTCGATCAGAAGGTAGAAGAAATGACCATAGAGACTGAAGCAATAATCCGCACTGTGAAGGAGCAACTGGATAAAGCCGTTTCCTACGGCAAGACGATTCTTCCAGATATTATGGTTGTTGTGGAAAACCTGGAAGATCCGGGCAGGCTTGCGGATCTCGTTGCATCGAACCTAGGGCTGAAAACCGAGCAGGCCCAGGAAGTGTTTGAGATCAGCGATCCTATGCAGAGGTTGAAGAGGGTGAGTGAAATCTTGAGCAGAGAGATAGAACTGCTGATTGTTCAGCAGAAGATTCAGAGCGAGGCGAGGGGCGAAATAGACAAGACCCAGAGGGAATATTTTTTGCGGGAGCAGCTGAAAGCGATACAGAAGGAACTGGGCGACATCGATGA
>DMNE01000064.1:0-13665 GCA_003453735.1 Nitrospiraceae bacterium
GCCTTTGCCATCTCTCCTCCTTTATTCTCCTTTAACCTTTGCTATTATTGAGTCCGCAATACCTTTCGGCACGTCTTCGTAATGAGAGAATTGCATGGTATAGGTCGCTCTTCCCTGTGTCTTTGATCTGAGGTCAGTCGCATAGCCGAACATCTCTGAAAGAGGCACCTCTGCCCGAATAATCTGGGCGTTACCCCTTTTCTCCATAGATTGTATCTTGCCCCTTCTCGAATTCAGATCTCCCATTACGTCACCCATATATCCCTCAGGTGTTACAACCTCAACGTTCATGATAGGCTCAAGGAGAACCGGCTTTGCCTTTTTGACCCCGTCCTTAAATGCCATCGATCCGGCAATCTTAAAAGCCATTTCCGACGAGTCAACCTCATGATACGAGCCGTCATAAAGAGTAGCTTTCACATCAACAACAGGATAGCCAGCGAGCACCCCTGAGTCCATCGCTTCCTTGATGCCCTTTTCAACGGCTGGTATGTATTCTCTCGGGATCGTACCACCGACAATTTTATTAGCAAACTCAAAACCCTTACCAGGCTCTAAGGGTTCGAGATTTACATAAACATGCCCGTACTGTCCACGGCCACCACTCTGCCTCACAAATTTTCCTTCAGCCTTTGCCGGTGCCTTGATGGTCTCTCTGTAGGCCACCTGAGGTTTTCCGACGTTAGCTCCGACATTGAATTCCCTGACCAGCCTGTCCACGATGATCTCGAGATGAAGCTCACCCATACCTGAAATGATCGTCTGTCCAGTCTCTTCATTAAACGACACCCTGAAGGAAGGGTCTTCCTGGGCTAGTTTCGCAAGGGACTGGGAGAGTTTCTCTTGGTCGGCCTTTGTCTTTGGTTCGATGGCAACAGAAATGACAGGCTCAGGAAATTCTATGGATTCAAGCACTACGGGAACTTTTTCATCGCAAAGGGTATCACCGGTAAGCGTGCTCTTCAGGCCAACAGCGGCGGCAATATCCCCCGCAGCAACCTCCTTGATCTCTTCACGCTTGTTGGCATGCATCCTCAAAAGCCTTCCCACCCTTTCCTTTACGTCCTTTGTTGAATTGTAAACATAGGACCCCGCACTCAATACCCCGGAATAAACTCGTATAAAGGTGAGTTGACCAACAAAGGGATCGGTCATGACTTTGAAGGCAAGGGCGGAAAAGGGCTCACCCTCGCTCGCTTTTCTCACCACTTCAGAATTATTCTGAGGACTTATTCCCACTACGGGAGGGACTTCGAGGGGCGAGGGGAGATAGTCGACGATTGCATCAAGGAGGAGTTGAACGCCTTTATTCTTAAAGGCAGTACCACAAATCACTGGCGTCAACTTTAGATTGACAGCACCTTTTCTCAGGGCCACCTTGATCTCCTGTTCGGTAACCTCTTCACCGTTGAGAAACTTCTCCATGATGTTTTCATCTATGTCAGATAGTGCCTCGATCATTTTTTCTCTGTATTCACGAGCCTGGGGCACCAACCCGTCAGGGATGGCGTCTTCGACATACCTCGCTCCAAGGGTCTCGTCATCATATTGGATACTCTTCATCTTCACAAGATCGACACATCCCGCAAATTTTTCTTCAGCCCCTATCGGGATCTGAATGGGAACAGGATGTGCCCCTAAACGGTCAACCATAGTCTTCACACTCATAAAAAAATCCGCACCGACCCTGTCCATTTTATTCATAAAAGCGATACGGGGTACCTGATACTTATTGGCCTGTCTCCAAACGGTCTCGGACTGCGGCTCAACTCCGGCAACAGCATCAAAAACTGCAACTGCGCCATCAAGGACTCGCAGCGACCGCTCGACCTCGATGGTAAAATCCACGTGCCCCGGCGTATCTATGATATTTATCCGATGGTCTTTCCAAAAGCAGGTGGTTGCTGCCGAGGTGATCGTGATCCCGCGTTCCTGCTCCTGAACCATCCAGTCCATGACAGCGGTACCGTCATGAACTTCCCCTATTTTATAGGTAACTCCTGTGTAATAGAGGATTCTCTCTGTCGTCGTAGTCTTTCCAGCATCTATGTGGGCCATGATGCCGATATTGCGTGTCATTTCTAAGGGGACTCTCGACAATTCTCAGATCCTCTATTTTTCTTACCATCTATAATGGGCAAAGGCCTTGTTCGCCTCAGCCATCCGGTGGGTGTCTTCCTTCTTCTTTATGGAAGACCCTGTGTTATTGAATGCATCCATTAATTCCCCGGCAAGTCTCTCACGCATCGTCTTTTCATTTCTTGCTCGGGAATAAGTGATGATCCACCTGAAGGCTAGCGCTGCTCTCCTCTGCGGCCTTATCTCTATCGGCACCTGGTAAGTAGCACCGCCGACCCTCCGAGGCTTCACCTCTAACACCGGTTTAACGTTTTCGATAGCGGTCTTGAAGACCTTGAGTGGGTCATTGCTTGTCTTTTCCTTGATAATTTCGAATGCCCCGTAGCAGATTCTCTCAGCTACAGATTTCTCACCGTCTTCCAGCATGACGTTGATAAATTTACTCACTAACTTACTGTTATACTTTGGGTCTGGAAGGATCTCTCTCTTTTCGGCAACTCTTCTTCTCGGCATATAATACTCCGCTACTTCGGCCTCTTCGAGCCATATTTTGATCTTCCGCGCCTTCTGTCTGCAACCCCGACCGAATCGAGAGTGCCCCTGATAATGTGGTACCTCACTCCGGGAAGGTCTTTCACCCTGCCGCCCCTGATCATAACAATAGAGTGTTCCTGAAGGTTATGCCCGACACCGGGGATATAAGCAGTCACTTCCATCCCGTTCGTCAGTCTCACCCTCGCCACCTTCCTTAAGGCGGAATTCGGCTTTTTGGGTGTCGTTGTGTAAACCCTCACACATACACCCCTCTTTTGCGGACAGTTCTTGAGGGCGGGACTCTTCGTTTTCCTCTCAACCGTCTTTCGACCCTGTCTGACCATTTGCGCTATCGTCGGCACTTCTCCTCCGTGTTTACTACCTTTTATCCTCGCATTTGTACATAGGAGGTTCTAACGGAAAGTTAAGCTTACCAGAGATGAATTTTTTTGTCAACCCCCAGGGGTTCTGTATCGTAGAGCAGTGAATTTCCTCCGTTGTTATGCCTATCATAGACAAAACCTCTACAGACTGTGAAATCGTCATGCCACTGCCAGCAAGGACACCTTTTGAGGTGTAGATGGCCTTTCCGTAGCCTTTTGCCCCCTTCACCAAATCAGATACGACGATCACCCTATCACGATTTTTCGTACGGAAGATAAGCCTGACGATCTCCGAATGCAGATGCGCGCCATCGGCTATCACCTCAACATAAGTGTCTTCGTCCAGAAGTCCGAACCCGGCCAGGCCCGGCTCCCGGTGGTGCAATGGTCTCATGGCATTGAATAGATGGGTAATCCCTGTTGCACCAGCCCTCTTGCCATCCATCGCCTGTTCATAGGTTGCATCAGAATGTCCCATATTCACAGTTATTGCAGCACCCCTGCATCTCTCGATGACCTTTAATGCACCTGGTAGTTCGGGGGCAATGGTTATTGTCTTTATGATATCTTCATAGCCTGCGATCAACGTTTTCAGTGAGGACACCGTGGGTTTGATGAAAGAAGCTTTATCCAAAGCTCCGCATCTGAGCGGATGCAGAAAAGGGCCTTCCAGATGGACGCCTATGAGAACCGATGGCATCCGGCCTTCAGTCTCTCGTCCCTTGACTGTTGACAGCCGACGGCTGACTGTTTTCTGCTGTATTTCCATCGCCTTTCTTACCGCCTCCATGTTATTCCTCATCACATCAATCGGGCCGGAATAGATTGTCGGAAGGATAGCGCTGGTTCCCGCTTCTCCATGCAGTTCAGCTATTTTCAATATATGATCGGGGTTTTCTGTTCTCGTATCGTAGTTGCCAATACCATGGGTATGAAGGTCGATAAAACCATGCTGCTTCATGACAGTCTTATTTTAACATTGGGGAGGCGTCATTTGCAGGTTACTACCCTTCTGGTGAGGCCGACGAGTATGAAGGTCAAAGGCGGCGGATTGTACAGCAAAATGATTATGCCGGTTCCGAGAAATGCACCCGGGATCCCCTCAGCCTATGCTTCTTTGATCGGCCTGTTTCTGGAGCGCCAGGGTGGCAACAGAAAAGTGAAAGAACACATGAATTTAAATACACCGTATGGTATCCTGAGAAAAAATGCGATACATCGAGATCACGAGCCGGTCAAATCCCCATATTAGGGAGGCGGTCACTGTAAAGGGAAAACGGCCGCACAAATATGACGCCTTTTTGATAGAAGGGCCTCATCTCCTCCAAATGGCCTTTCAAGCGAGAATAGTCATACAGAAGATCTTCTTCACCGAAGAATACCTATCAACAAAAGAGGGTACGCAATTGTTAAGGCAGATCTCAAGGACAGGTGCTGAGCTGTTTCGGATCAACAGGCACATCCTTTCCAGACTTTCAGACACCGAAACACCGCAGGGCATCGTTGCGATGGCATCTTGCCGTCCTCTCTCTCTGGATGAGCTACGCTTAAGGGATCCCGCTCTCTTGATTGTCATTGACGGTGTCCAGGACCCGGGCAATCTCGGCACTATTATCAGGACTTCTGATGCTGCCGGGGTTGATGCTCTCATACTCTTGCCGGGAACCTGTGACGTCTTTATGCCAAAGGTACTTCGGGCAACTGCTGGAAGTATTTTCAATGTCCCCCTGGTTTATTCGGAAACCGGTGAACTAATGCGATGGCTCCAGGAAAAATCCATCAAAGCTCTTGTGACCGATGTCAAAGCATCCCAGAACCTCTATGAGGCTGACCTTACCCAACCCCTGGCATTTGTCTTTGGACATGAAGCCACTGGCGTAACTGAAAAGCTCAAACGTCAAGCAGATGTTCTTGTAAAAATACCGCTTTTCGGTGAGGCCGAAAGCCTCAATGTAGCGATATCAGCTGCCATCTGCATGTATGAGGCTGTTAGGCAAAGGACAGCGAAGAAAAACCAGGCACTAGTGCAGTCGGACCGGACGAGTCGGAAGGATTGAGGATCGGAAACGTACTTAACCATGGCAAGGCGAGGACTTCGCCTATTTGATTGAAGACAGTATATCCTTGAGTATCTCGGCAATCACAGTGATATGGTACGGCTTTTGGATAAAGCCCACGATGCCCTCTTCATTCACCATTTCCCCTGTTTTCTCTTCTATCCCGTATCCCGAAGATATCACGACCCGCACGTCCGGATCTATTTCCTTCAGTCTCTGGAAAGCCTCAGCGCCTCCCATCTTCGGCATAATAAGATCGAGGATTACGAGATCTATTTCGCCCTTCCTCAAGGTATATACATCTATCGCTTCTCGCCCATTGGCTGCATGCAGGACATTGTAGCCAAGCTCATGTAAGATGTCCGTTGCAAGATTTCTGATGAATTCTTCATCATCGACAACCAGTATAGTGCCCTGCCCGTGCGGAATCTCCTTCTTCTCTGTCTTAGTCCTTGCAGGCTCTTTTCCCACGGCAGGAAGATAGATGGTAAAGGTAGAACCCTTGCCAAGCTCGCTGTCAACGATTATGTAGCCATCGTGGTTTTTGACGACCCCGTAGGCCATGGCAAGACCCATTCCTGTCCCCTTGCCCTTCTCTTTTGTGGTAAAGAATGGTTCGAAGATATGTTTTTTTACCTCTTCATCCATTCCAATGCCACTATCAGAAATCTTAATGGCGCTGTAGCGTCCTGCCTTGAACCATGAATAGGGGTTCTCCCCTTCCCGGATCTCTTGATTCACGGTCTCAATCTGGAGGATTCCGCCGGCAGGCGTCGCATCACGGGCATTGAGGCAGAGATTCAAAATTACATTTTCAAGCTGGCTCCTGTCGGCCTCAACGCTCCACAGATCACTATTCAGTGCCGTCCTTATTTCTATTGCCCTGTCGAATGTCCTCGATATGATCTTGAGCACATCATCCACGATATCATTGAGATTTACGGATTCAAGAACATATTTCCCCTTACGGGCAAAACCCAAAAGCTGCTTCGTCAATGCGGCAGCCTTCTCAGCTGAGTGCTCAATTACGCTAAGGGGTTTGTAGATCGGGTCAGACTCAGAAGTCTTCAGCTTCAGGAGCGAGACATACCCGAGGATCCCCTGAAGCATGTTATTAAAATCGTGTGCCACCCCGCCGGCAAGGGTTCCTATTGCCTCCATCTTCTGGGCCTGGTAAAGCTGTTCACGTATCTGCTCCCTTTCTCGCTCTTCCTCGAGCCTTTCAAACTCCGAGGCTACCATCTGCCCTATGGTCTGGAGCACCTTTATGTCTGATTCCTTAAATTCTCTTTGCTCCCCAAAGGCATTGATAAGACCGATCACATCGCCCTTCCTATTGAATACGGCAAAGCAGATACACGACTCTGCCTTCACATTCACCAAAAACTCAATCAAAGGAAATTCTCGGTATGCACAGCTTTCGATGACAACCATATGCCTTTTTGCCACAACTCCCTCGCAGGGAGTACCTTTCAATGAGATGGTCGTACCCTTCTTCAGTTCACCGTTAATAATGAGCGCGACAACTTCCGCATCATTTTCTCGATCACGGTCAATCCGTCCGATAAGGGAATTCAGATTGAAGACCCTCGATATCGCCAGAGCAACTTCATTGAAAAAGTCTGCCCCTCGCTTCGAAGCTACGATATGATAGATATTATTGAGCATCCTCGTTTCTTGCTGCAAAGACTCCATCATCGTCCTGATACTGCCGCTCAGGAATTCAAACTCGTAGATGCCCTCGTAGGTAGGATACTCATCTCTTTTCAATGGTTCTATAATCCTGTTCAGCGGATATCTGATCGTCTTGTTCAGGTCATACAGGAGAAGAAAAGCTGCTCCAAAGAGCATGAGGCTTGTTAGCCCGTAGGCGAGGTTCACTTTTTGGAGAAGGGTTGAATAGGCAACTTCATTCTTTGCTATGGTGATATACCATTTCCATGGCTCGAAATAGAGGTGAATTGTGTAATACCGTTTCCCTCCATATTTCACTGTTGATATGGTTTGATCCTTTGACGTTTTTCCCATGAGTTCTGAAAGCCCAGCCGGCAAATCATCTGTCTTAAATATCTCGCCATCATCATCTGTGATAGAACCCTGGATGCTATTCTTTCTCAGAAATTCTTCTATCTTCCCCATCGCTAACCCCTTGTTAATTCTGAGGTCCTCTTGGGTCACTGAACCCGCTTTGAAGAGATCATTCAACTTTCCGTCACAGATATCGTATACGTCATGGGACATCGCTTCCATGGACTCTTTAATATGGTTCTCCGCAAAGCCGGAAACGGAACGAAGAACAAACATATAGAGACCCGCCCCTATGAGAAGGACTATTACAATGATAGGCGTGATGATCCTGAATGCAAGGCTATTGATTATTCTCTTCATTGGTTTCCTTAAAAATCGGGGGGGCTGTCCTTAGCTCCTCAGGCCAGACAATCTCTTTCTTGCCTTTCTGCCACTGAATGATAAGATTGAAATGCTTTATCTGCATCCCTGTCGCGTCAACGCCATACCTGCCGATTATGCTGGAAGCATCCATTGTCGACAGCACATCCCTTATCTGTTGTCTGTCGAGGCTTCCCCCCTTTCTTATCGCTTGCTCCAGGATCTGACCCGCGGCATATGCTTGGGCTGCCTGAAACGATGGCTCTTCTCTGTAAGCCTTTACAAATTCCTCATGGAATTTCTCACCGCCAAAGAGATCCAGTCGACTGTGGTGCTCCCACTGAGACTGAGAAAAGCTATAGTCTGCATCAGCCTTGAGCCGATTGTAATAAGACGGCAGTGCGGTGGCCGAGGTGGCAAAATACGCATTCGGATACCATCCGATCTTCTTTAGGGCCAAGCGCATATCTACCGCTATGGCGGAATATCCGCAGGCGATAACGATCTGAGCGTTTGACGCCTTAGCCTTTCGGGCTAATTCATCGATGTTCCCTCTGCCTTTCTTGACTCCCTCAAATAAGCGGACATTCAGTCCGAACCTCCCCGCCCATTTCTTCGCACCGTAAGCAACGTCTTCAGAGAAGGGATCCTCTTCATATACGATACCAAGATTGTGGAACCCTTTTTCCATAGCCATCTCGAGAAAACCGACCGTAGTGTTGCTTGCACGCGTATAAAAGCCGAAGAGGTACTTATAACCGACCTGCCAAAGCCTGTCCGCGGAGGCGCCTGATGCGAGAAGGGGATAACCATATTTTTCCGTTACGGGAAGTATCGCCGCGGTTATCTCGCTGGAGTAAGGAGCAAAGAGAAGGTCGACCTTGTCCCTTGTGATGAACTGCTCGTAGAGAGATTTGGCTGTCTGAGGGTCACTCTTATCATCAAGGATGAGGAGCTGAAGCTTTCTGCCGAGAATGCCATCCCGACTGTTTACGTCTTTTTGCCAAAGCCTAAAGCCCTTCATCTGCATATCCGACATCTCTCGATACGTGCCGGTGAGTCCAAGGGTAAGTCCGATCCTGATGAATTTCGCTGCATCGGCTGAACCTACGGTGGCCAGAAACAACACGATAGGGATAACGACACGCTTCATCATCGCGCACGATCCTCTCGCATAATTCAGTATAGCAGAAACGGCTACTGCAATGCCTTAGTGACCCCCGCTAATCCCCGGTAAATGAACCATCCGCTCACCACTGCCGTCGACAGCCAGAGGCAGCCCGAAAGAGGGTATCCGAGGATCAGTTTCCCGGTTCCGATAGTGAGACCGACGATAAAGATGCAGCCGTTCACCCATGCCGTAATTGAATCCTTCAAGGGATTGCTGTTTGGGGGGTCATTCGCCAGCCTCTCTATCGGCCTCCAGCCCGCCCCTCCCGGCGCAGTCCTTTTGTAAAATCGCAGAAGTGTTGCCCTGTCAGCGGGTTTTGTAAGAAGGGTTACGGTTAACCAGGCAACCGTGGAGGCAAGTATGATCATCAAGAGCTTTCCATAATACGGCAAAGACTTCAGGGGCGGATAAGTGTACACGATCACCGTAACCAGGCTGGATGCTATCAGGGCGGAGATCTCGCTCCATGCGTTCACCCTCCACCAGAACCATCTCATGATATACACCAATCCAGTGCCTGAACCGAAAGCGATCAGGAAAGTAAAGACCCCTATGATAGATGTCGTATGGTACGTGATGATACCGGTAAATATCGAAAGCAACAGGGTAGCAAGGCGGGATACGTTGATATAATGTTTTTCAGAAGCATCCTTCCGCAGAAAAGGCCGGTAGAAGTCGTTCACAAAATAGGCCGAAGAGAGATTCAAGTAAGTGCTTAAGCTCGACATGAACGCAGCGAAGAAGGATGCAAGCATCAACCCTCTCAGCCCTGTTGGCAAGAGATCAACCATCATCTGCGGATAAACGGATTCGGCGTCTTTTGCCACAGGATACAGCACCATAGATGCCAGGGCTGCCAGTATCCATGGCCATGTCCTCAGACCGTAGTTCGCAACATTAAAATAGAGGGTCGCAAAAAAGCTCTGTCTTTCATCCCTGCATGAGGAGATTCGTTGAACGATGACCCCTCCCCCGTCAGAGGAATATTTCGACCACCAGCTCAGTCCGACATAACCCAGGAATGTCATGAACGTCACCCCCAATAAACTTCCGTCGAGGGGAGGGAAAAAGCTGAGGGTGCTTTGATCCAGGTGCGATTTCATTGCAGAGATTCCTCCCGCCCGGCTTACTGACGCACCTGCTAAGACAACCGCTCCAGTCATCGCTATAATAAACTGGAAAAAATCCGTTGTGACAACACCCCAGTAGCCCGAAAGCATGCAGTACACAAGGGTGACACCGCTTGATATAAGGATGCTCTCCCATTTTCCCCATCCGAGGCTCACATCCAGGATCTTCGCCATAGCGAGGACCACCTGCGCCTTTATGATAGTGTGTATTGCTACAGAGAAATAGATCGCCTTAAAACCGCGAAGGAAAGAGGCTGATCTGCCCGAGTAGCGTAAGGCGATCAATTCAACATCCGTTAGGACACCAAGCCGCCTCCAGAGCCTCGCGAAAAAGAAGACCGACATCATCCCTGACATGATGAAACACCACCACTGCCAGTTTTCATAGATACCGTGCTGCCTGACGAGGCCTGTCACATAAAGGGGGGTATCTGCTGAGAATGTCGTAGCGACCATAGATGTTCCGGCGAGCCACCAGGGGAGGTTTCTTCCCGACACAAAGAATTCGCTTATGCTGGATGAAGCCCTCTTGGTAAAGTGGAGGCCAATTATGAGAGATGCAACTATGTAGGCAAGGACAATCATCCAGTCAAGCGCGGATAGTTTCATTGCTGTGATATTATATATGATGTTTGAGTCGATTAGCCAAGGGGACAGCCACCTTTTTCCCCTGATAAAAAAAAGTCTTCAAAAGGTTTTTCCGATCTCATAATGCCTTTTATCACGAACAGGTCATATCTGATAGTCCTGCCATTTCTGGCTCTTTTCTGTATTAAGGAAAAAAAGAAGGCGCTGGGAATTGTCAACCTCGCGCTGTTTTCGATACTGCCAGTGGATGCGCTGGGGAAGGCCTTCAAGAATCTTACGCGACGGCCACGGCCGTGGCGCGTCCTTGTTGAGCACGTCAATCTTCTCGTTGCCTGCGGCAGCCGACCCTCTTCCCTGCCGTCTATCCATGCTGTAACTTTCTCTGCCTTTGCTCCTCCTTTTTTTGTAATGACCAGAAATCACCTCACATACGTCTTTGCCTGCCTTGCCGCCCTCCTCTGCCTCTCAAGAGTCTCTGTCGGCGTTCAGTATCCCTCCTCTGTCGTTATCGGGGCCATCCTCGGCTCAAGAGTATCCCTGTACGTTCTGCGTCTTTACCGATGGGCAGAGAAAAAGTTCAGGGACAATCCCTATATGGCGATCCTGCTCATATCCCTCCTAGCATTCAGTCTTTTCCGGATCTATTACATACTGAACGGGCCGCTTGATCTCAGCCCTGATGAAGCCCAGTACTGGGACTGGTCAAGGAGACCGGACTGGAGCTATTACTCCAAAGGGCCTATGATCGCGTATCTTATAGCTCTTGGCACCTCGCTTTTCGGTGACACCGTCCTTGGCGTAAGGTTTCTGGCCGTAGTCTTCTCGGCGCTCAGCAGCATCGTTCTCTATGCCCTCGGCAGAGAACTGTCGAATAAAATCGTCGGCGCATCGTCAGCCTTGCTCTTTCAGGTTATCCCCCTTTACACAACATTCGGCGTGATATTCACCATAGATTCGCCCTTCGTTTTCTTCTGGGTCCTTTCATTGTATCTGTTCTATAAAGCGACGGAGCGACAGAACCTCACTGCCAACCGAAGGATGCTCGATGCGGAGCAGAACAATGGCGTATCATGTGCCGAGCCTCTTGATTCACGCAAAACGCAAGCCTCAACGCGTTACTGGGTTCTTCTCGGCTTCGCTATTGGCCTCGGCCTCCTCACAAAATATATCATGGTTTTTTTCATTGGCTGCGCATTCCTATTCCTGGTTTTTTCAGAAAGGGGCAGAAAGATCCTGAGAACCAGTTCTCCTTACCTATCGTTGCTCATAAGCTTGTTCATCTTCAGCCCCGTCATCTTCTGGAATGCACGCAATGGCTGGATAACGGTTAAACATACGGCTGGCCAAGCACATATTGCTGAGGGGTTGCGGATATCTTTGTATAGTCTTCTTGACTTTGTCGGTTCTCAACTGGGCGTTATAACGCCCATCCTCTTTATATTACTTATCATTGCACTTTGCAGGCGTGATGACGGGCAGAAGAGGGCCTTTCTCCTATGGTTCTCCCTGCCCGTTATTGTCTTCTTCACCCTGAAGAGTATCCAGGGGAAGGTCCAAGCAAACTGGGCAATGACTGGATATATTACCGGGATTATCGCGTTCTCAGAGGTCTTCATCATCCCATGGAAAAGACATTCACGTCGCGTAAAATCTCTGATTATCGGTGCAATCACCTTGTCTCTTCTTGTCTCCTCGGTCGCCTTCTACCCGTCAAAATTTCATATCCCCCTGAAACTCGATCCCTCTGCAAGACTCAGGGGTTGGAAAGAACTCGGCAAAACGATAAGTGTCATCGAGGCTGATACGCACAAAAAAGGAAATGTCTTCATCTTTTCCGACAGCTACCAAACCTCCAGTGAGCTTGCGTTTTATGTGAAGGTGCATCCGGTGACTTATTGCGCCAACCTGGGCAGACGGATGAATCAATATGACCTCTGGCCGGATTTCAGCAATCGTATCCACGATTACGGAATTTTTGTTACAATAGGCGACANNNNTAGAGTATTCGATTTTCGTATGCTCAGATTTTAAGGGCATGCCACAACAACCCATAGGGAGCTTTTGATGACCGTATCGATGGTTATCCCTGTCTATAATGAGGAAGAAAGCATACAGGCCCTCCACGCAAAACTCAAGGTGGCGCTTGAAGCCCTCGGCATTGAGTATGAAATCATCTATGTGGACGATGGAAGCACCGACAGAACCCTGCCGCTGCTCGAGCAGATCCAGAGCAACGACCCTACGGTAGTCGCCCTCAGCCTGAGAAGGAATTTTGGGCAGACTGCTGCCTTTGCCGCAGGATTTGATTTTGCCAGGGGTGATGTGATTGTTACCATGGATGGAGATCTGCAGAATGACCCCAGTGATATCCCCAAACTCCTTGCGCTTATCAAAGATAATGACCTCGTCAGCGGATGGAGAAAGAAGAGAAGAGATCCTTTCTTCAGCAGGAGACTTCCCTCCACACTCGCGAACTGGCTTATCAGCAAGGTGACCGGGGTTAAGCTTCACGATTATGGTTGTTCCCTCAAAGCATACCGGAGAGATGTTATCAAGAATCTGCATCTCTATGGCGAGATGCATCGCTTTATTCCGGCTGTTGCAAGCTGGTACGGGGTCAGGATCGCCGAGGTGGAAACTAGCCATTACCCGAGGCTGATGGGGAAATCAAAATATGGCATATCAAGGACCTTGAAGGTCGTCCTTGACCTTATCACTGTCAAGTTCCTGCAGAGCTTCTCCACAAAGCCCCTCCAGTTTTTCGGCACCATTGGAATGTCAGGCGGCTTGGCCGGATTTATCCTCCTGCTGTATTTGAGCGTAGAAAAAATTATCCTCGGCAAACCGATAGGGGGCAGACCGTTACTCCTGCTCGGTGCTTTGCTTATCATTGTTGGTATCCAGTTTATCGGTATGGGACTACTCGGCGAAATGATTGTCCGGGTCTATCATGAAACCCAGCGCAAACCGATTTATGTCATAAAGAAAGTCCTTGGCCCTTCACGGTAGAATACCCAATCGTCAGAAAGCGATGAGACTCTTTCTGGTAGCCCTCAAAATCATTGTTAGTACTGGACTTCTCTATGTGGTTATATCAAAGACCGGGATCGATAAGGTAAGCACAATGCTCCAAGGGATCAGTCTTCCCTATTTTCTCACTGCATGCCTGATATATACCATTTCCATTTACGTCTCGAGCATACGGTGGCAGCTCTTTCTGCCCGAGGGCTTTGGGATAAAGAGGCTTTTCTCCCTCTACCTCATCGGCTCATTCTTTAACAACATCCTTCCCGGGGTCATCGGTGGTGATGCAGTGAAGGCATACTACGTGAACA
>DMNE01000064.1:13686-14415 GCA_003453735.1 Nitrospiraceae bacterium
TCATTCGTCACTGGGCGTTGCCATAGCTTCGGTTTTTATGGACCGATACGTAGGCTTTACCGCACTGATGGTTATTGGCCTTATCGCTTACCCCTTCGGATTGCGGTACTTTGCGGGTTCCTACGTCGAGTGGTTCCTTCCCTTTGTGGTGATCCTGTTCCTCATAGGGAGTTTCCTCGTGTTCGGGGTGAGGATCGGCAAGAGGATCAGAGTTCTCTCAGAATTCTACAATTATTTTGCTTCGTACAGAGACCGACGAGGCGTTATGATCAAAGCCTTTTTCATCTCTCTCATAGTGCAGCTAATCGTCATAGGTGCGGTTTATGCCATCACTCTTGGTTTGAAGGTGGAGATCTCTCTTCTGCCGCTATTCATATTTATCCCCATCATCTCTACCATCACGACGATTCCCATTTCCATCTCGGGCATAGGGGTGAGAGAGGCATCCTTTGTCCTCCTCTTCAGTTTCCTGGGGATAAGCCCCGTGCAAGCAACGGCCGTATCCTTTGGATGGTTTTTATCGGTGGTAGTTGGAAGCCTTCCTGGTCTCTTTGAATATTTGCGCTACAAAAACAGATAAGAGTCACCGCTCGACGGCCATTCGTAATTGCTCCGCAACTGCCGGGAAGAAACGACCAAGCCGGAGATTACGGATTTCGATATCTGCTTACGGATTTTTTGATATCCGATTGTTCCGTGATAAAGTAATTTGAGCGTGGCTCATTCTGG
>DMNE01000201.1:0-221 GCA_003453735.1 Nitrospiraceae bacterium
TATCGCAAGGTTGAGGAAGTCTATGCTATTGCAGTGCTGAGCGGTAAATTCAAGTGTTTTCCGCGCAGCTGTCTCGTCCTCAGCTGGCGTGCCGAATAAGAGATACACATATGTAGCAATGCCTGCTTTCTTTAAATTCTTCAAAACCATCGATGCTACCTCAACACTGATACCTTTTTCTAGGGCATCGAGTACGTTTTGGTCCCCAGATTCAATACCGA
>DMNE01000201.1:298-1601 GCA_003453735.1 Nitrospiraceae bacterium
GGATGAAACGTTTCTGTAAGATCCTTTAAGTCAGAGATAACCTGCTTTGGTGGTATGACGATATATGGATTACGCTCAGCCTTCTCTGGACAAAACGCACACCTGTTCCAATAACATCCGCTCGAAGCATTAAAGGGCAAGACAAACCCAGGGGAAAGGTATTTGTTCCGAGAAAGAGAACGATAATTAGGTTGATGTGCTTTTTTCTCTATCGGATCTAACCCCAAGAGGGAGAGAAGCTTATATTCGCCGGGGCCGGCCACGATATGGTCCACCAGGCCTGTAAAGAGGTTTTTCCAAGTTGGTCTTTTCAGCCACGAGGTCACAAGTCCTCCACCCAGAATCAATTTTACCCTAGGGAGTTCGCGTCTTATAAAACCCATCATCGCAAACGCGCATAATGCCTGGCTGAGATAGTTAAGGGAAATACCCACCGCTGAGGGCTCCTTATCACGAAAAAGCCTCTCGAGTCTTGATCGGAAATACGGGTAAAAAGGGTTCTGTTCCGGTTGTTCGGAAGCAGTCAGAAGGTCTCCACTTCTTACGGGAGACAGTCCAGACCTGCTCATAATTGACTAGCGTTACGGCAGTACCCTTCGGAGAGACATCGGCTAAGAACTCGTCCTAAATCTCTTGACAGTCCTCTTGTAACGGTCAGGATAATTATAAAGAACAGGATTCCGCAAGAGAGAAAGGTTGACCTCACGATTACGGAATGCCCTTTTCGTCCAGTTATTATCTTTTTTTTCTGCAGGCATCGGCATTCGGAGAAGATAGAGGAGCCCTTCTATATTAGCATCAAGAAGATAGTGGTTGATTTCATTCCTGGCAAGCATTCCGGAGAGCCGTGCGATTCCAGCAGGTGGTTCACATGGCTTTGCAATTGGTGGATAGATAAGAACCATAAGACTCAATAATTTATTAGGGAAACCATCTCACATTCCAGAGGTAAGTTGTGTTCCACCAATAAAGACTCAGGCTTGAGAGTAAGACGTAAGTTCATATATATACAATTATATTATTATACAGGTGGATTTGCTATGGCAATTTAAGAAGAGGGTTGCTAACAGTGGGGAAATCGACAAAAAACTAAAGAAAAAATTACCTAGTGTTATACTACCAATACTGGGGAATTCACCTCGAACCGTGCCGTGTTTTTTTGCGGATGGGGAATTGTAACGTGCATAAGTAAAAGAGTGAGCTGGCAAGTGAACTTAGTTTACTAAAAAAGTTACGAAGGAATCGACACCAGAGGACATTAGTGCCTTCCGAGAAAAACATGACCCATGGCCGAGGCAATTTG
>DMNE01000201.1:1607-3883 GCA_003453735.1 Nitrospiraceae bacterium
TGGTGTAACCTGGGTAATCTTATGAGAAAAGGGCTGAAGAATCTAAGCAAGATGCTTGCACTTTTCTTGGGTTGCCGTGAAATTCAGTTCAAAAGGAGGTGAGATCATGAGGAGGCGAAGTCATTTCGAAGTTTTCATCGTTGGAAATTTAGTCACTATCTTTCTGTTCTGTTGCATCGCTGAAGGTGCAAAATGGTATAAGGTTGGAGAAACAAAAGAGGGAGCTCAAACGTTCGTCGAGACAAATAGCATAAAAAGAATAGGAGGAAATATAGTGAAAGCTTGGACCAGAGAGCTTCCCTCTAAGCCTCAGGCAGTAGGTGATGAAAAACTGATTGAGATAACTAGCTACAATGAGTTTAAGTGTGGGCACAATCAGTTTCGCCCTAGTGAAGTAGTTTATTCTTATCAGAGTGGCAAGACTGAAAGAATTACTNNCCTTAGGGCAAAAGGCATTTATAAGCATGGCAACGTTTTCTGAATATGCTATGTCGGGCTTGACGGTAAGGGATTTAAACATCTGAAAAGTTCAGGTTGCTGAAACCTTGCACAATTGGCCTGTTATAAAAAAATATACAATCCAATAAAAAAAGAGGTAGTCCAAAATGGCTACCTCCTGATTATTAATGGTAGGCGGAACAGGGATCGAACCTGTGACCCCAGCCTTGTAAGGGCTGTGCTCTCCCAGCTGAGCTATCCGCCCGAAGTAACTTTTTATTAAACACCAAGAAAAGCTTTTTTGTCAATCGACGGTCGCGATCGAAAGAGGAATGAAGTCTTCCAAGGGATATGGTGATATACATTATTTTTCTTGTTCCAAGGAAGAAAGGATGCACGCGCAGACAGGAGGACCGCAAAATAGCAGTGGACCGTGGTTGAGATAAAAGGAGATTCTATATATAATCTATGTATATCAAAGTATGAGGGAACGGTTATGGTAGTGGGAAAACCACTCTTTGTGGCAGAACAGATTCAGCAGAGGGTGAAAGAGCTGGCAGGCAGGATATCAAAGGATTATGAAGGAAAGAACCTCCTTGTTGTCGGGTTATTGCGGGGCGCATTCATGTTTCATGCTGATCTGGTGAGATCCATAAGGGTTCCTCTTTCCGTTGACTTTATCATTGCCGCAAGCTATCTGAAAGCGGAGAGCTGCGGTGAGGTACGAGTTTATTACGACATACGGGAAGATCTCACTGATAAGGATGTCCTACTGGTGGAGGATATTATTGACACCGGCATTACCCTTAATCACGTAAGGGAACGAATCCTCTCACGGCGCCCGAAGAGCCTCAAGATATGCGTTTTTCTCGACAAAAAGGAACGGAGAGAAGTGGATATTCCCCTCGACTATGTGGGATTTGAGATATCCAAGGACTTTGTTGTCGGTTATGGTCTTGATTATGACGACAAGTTCAGGAATCTTCCTTATATTGTGGTATTCAAAAAGTCAGTCTAAGAAAAGACGAGCCCTTTTCTCTTGAGTGATTTGACAAGAAATTGAAAGGAGAACTATGTTTGAACTTATGGTGGAAACCACTTTCTCTGCAGCCCATCAGTTGAGAGGATACAAGGGNNGATTTTCATGATCTCAAGCGTCTTACCCAGGAGGTCAGCGGGTCCCTCGACCACACGTTCCTCAATGAGATTTTTCCTTTTACTGAGCGAAACCCATCGTCCGAAAACATCGCAAAGTGGATATATGACACCCTCAAGAAAAAATTGAACAGTGAACATGTCCATCTCACAGCGGTCACTGTCTGGGAGTCCGATACAGCCTCTGCGACATATTATGAGGATTGACCATGATAGTTGATATTTAACAATGTTTCGGCAATATCTCAGCGGTATTTACTGATGGGAGAGTTTCAGTGGGGAGAAGGAATTCAACAGAAGATTATTCCTTTTTGCACCCTTATTTTTGTATACTCTTCCATCAAAACTATTTTTCAAAGGGAGGATTTCATATGACAAAGGCAGACCTAGTAGAAAAAATTGCAAAGGACGCATCTCTCACAAAAGCTGATGCAGGAAGGGCTCTGGACACCACCATCGAGAGCATCACGAAAGCCATGAAGAAAGGTGACAAAGTGACTCTTGTGGGATTCGGCACTTTCTCGGTTTCCAAAAGGAAGGCAAGAACAGGAAGGAATCCCCGGACAGGGGCAACAATCAAAATACCTGCCCATAAAGCCCCGAAGTTTACGGCAGGAAAGGGTTTTAAGGACGCTGTAAAGTAAACTATCTTTCCTCTGACAATAAAGGGGGTACGCCACAAT
>DMNE01000201.1:3940-5939 GCA_003453735.1 Nitrospiraceae bacterium
GGTGAGCAAGCCTCCAGCAGCGAGGAGGAAGCCTAAAGCATCTGATGAAGCATCCACTTAGAAACAATCTAATGCATACCCAGAACCCAAGGTATTGCTTCTTGTTTTTTTATGGATGTATACTTCATATTTCCTTCAAGACAATTGAAATGATATTATCATCTAAACTCTCAAGATGCACTCTGGAGGTCACAAAATGAAAAAGGCGCTTCCTATCATCTTAATGGTTATTGCGATCTCCTTTTGTACAGCATCAATTGCCTTCGCCAGTGCTATGGACTCCGCTCGCCGTGTGGACATGATTCTTGTGCAATCAACGGAACAGGAGACAAATCAGGAAACAGAACAGGGAGCACCTTTGGACCAGGGGACGCCGCAAGAAGAGATTGGGTCTGGCCAGAGCACGGGTCAAGACGCAGGACCTGCCCAAGGTACTTGTACTGGCGCCGCAGATTGCCCTGATCAGAACGAAGCCATGCCACCCGATAAGAATTAACAGCAATTCCAAGGTGTGCTATTTTGTTTGTCATAGAAATAGTTCTTTGTGTCAAAAAAAAGTCAAAAAAAAGTTCTTGACAACGCCTCAAAACAGGAGTATCTTGAAACTAAGGGTGGCCTACCAAAGTGGTGGTCTTGCTCCTCTTGTTCTCAGCAGAAAAGGTTGATGTCGTAGGACGTAAAGAAAAGACGTAAAAAGTCTCAAACGTAGGTCTCAAGATGATCAAACCGCTGAGAATGAGGGGAAGCAAACACCACTTTTTTATTGAGCGTGACTATTGCTAAGGTTTAAAATGAGACCCGTCGTATCCAGACAAATATTTTATTGCTTTCTTTGTAACTACATTCCGCACTTTAGGGAGCGACATTTCTAGAATATTTTTTGGTCATTCTTTTGCTCTAAGTATAGACTAATTTATCCATGTCAAGAAGTTGAAGGAGTTTTTTCTGAATAGGGTTGAGATGGATAGGGAAAGTTACTGGCCCACCTTCACCTTCGAACTCATACCAGGAAACACCGCTGAACATTTCTAACAGTCTGGCGGTAGAAGGAGTTTAGTAAGGCGGCCTTCGGG
Source organism: Nitrospiraceae bacterium (assembly GCA_003453735.1). GTDB lineage: Bacteria > Nitrospirota > Thermodesulfovibrionia > Thermodesulfovibrionales > UBA9159 > UBA9159. The sequence continues at coordinate 5,014 of DMNE01000201.1, forward strand.
AAGGATAGGGAGAGTTTTAATGCCCAAGCGAGCCATATTTCTGCGCAGAGTTCTTTCGATGAGGGCATCAAGCGTCATTGCAATGTAGGCGGCATGGATCAGACCGGCAACCCGGTTGGGCTTCTTCAGATACANNCGGTTGGTATTTGTATATGAGCAGAACCTTTTTTTTGGATGCCTCTGAGGAAGGCAGGTTGGTGACGAGAGGAAAAACCCCGTCGGTATGTGCTTCCGCCCTGAGAGATTCTTTGTTTCTTCGGACATCCAGGTGAAAAAGCCGATGGCGCACGGTGGGCTGCGGGGCGCCTTTTGGGGGTCGTCCAGGGCTTAGACGCTTGGTTTTGGTTTGGAGTCTGTAGCCGATGGTGATAGTGAGGAAGGGCCGGCACTGANNTCAATCGAGTGCCGAGATCGAAGAGTTCAGTCTCTGCCTTCTTTACCTCTGCCTCTCTGGCGCTACTATCGAGCGTTGCCTTTTGAGAACTGCGGCACCAGATGAGGCGATAGCCTTCGGAACTGCTATTGGGCCCTTCCGCAGTAGTAGAATATACGTCCGGCGGATCAGTACTGCGGCGTTTATTTGGAACAACCAAAAGGCGGTACCAACGAGGATGACTGCCTTGTCGTATCTTGAGGCGAAACCGCCTATCCTCGGCGCGACTTCGGGGCAACAGGGTAACGAACTTTCCCCCGAAAGAGGCGATATGGGAAAGGTTCTGACGGGTGCACAACTTACTGTCGGCCACATAGAGAAAATCTTCTCTCCCCAGGAGCTGCCGCAGATAGTCAAGGTTTCCGCGATGAACCGTGTCATCAGTTCGATTTCCACTATAGACCTCGTGCGAAATGGGCACTGCGCCATCTGCGAGGACACTTAATCCGAACACAAGCTGTTTTAAATCAGGCCGATGGTCTTTGTTGATTCC
>DMNE01000061.1 GCA_003453735.1 Nitrospiraceae bacterium
GGAACTGATGACAGGACAAAACTATAGGTGTTGTCTTCCGGGGCTCCGAAAGAGATGGAGCGTTTCTCCGCCCCTACAGACAACGTTATTCTCTGTGAAGAAAATATGGACTTTGGCCAGGGCAGCAGTCGGTTGGGAGAATCCTCGTACACATTTTGAGGCGCCTGATATAAGGATGACCCTCGAGCTTAGACAGAGGCAGCTCCACGACGAAGATAAGTCATGCGGTAGCCAACCCGCGTATATCAGAATGATCACCGTCGTTTATTACTGCTGCTCTGCTCAACGTTCATATTTCTCTGAGGAGGTACGATAAGAGGCAAAGAAAAAATCACACCATCTTGACACGGTTAATACATATCAAATGTGTTGATTACGGGCGGTACACCTCGTCTCTAAATACGGCTATGGAAGGCGGGTTTTTACCCATAACAGTTATGTCGTCAAAACGGGGCGAGTGTCAGGTAGCGCGGTGAACTTCGGAGACTGCCTTTCTCACAGACTGTGACAACATTTTTGTTTCGTAATGAAAGAAGTGAATCTGCAAAGGAAACTATCGTCGTTAATTTTTCAGGAGTCGGTGCCACATTTTGCAGAAAAACTCCATAACAATGCGATTACGATGCGAGCGCGGCCGTGATTCTGAAGAATGCTCGTATTTTCCTCACGGCGACGTTTCGTCAAGGATGATGGAAGCGATATCACGTGCTGCTTGTGGTCTTGCAAGGCTCTTTACCGACTGCTGCATCCTTGAAAAGCGCTCTTTATTCGAGAGGAGGCTGTCGATCTTAAAGGCGAGCGAGGGAATATTATTGCACCTGATCGCGACCCCCTCCTCCAGGAAGTGATCAGTGTTTCGTTCTTCCTGCCCGGGTATTGGATTTACAATGACAAGGACGAGTCCGCGCGCCAATGCTTCTGCGCTTGTCAGTCCTCCCGCCTTTCCGACAAGGAGATCTGCCGCCGCCATCCACTTTTCCATTTCATTAGTGAACCCGATGATCTTCAACGGCTGTGAAGTCTGACTGAACTTCTGCAATCTCTGCGCAAGCTGAGGGTTACGTCCGCATATGACTGCCATCTGGACGGGATGCCGAAGCTTCAGGAGGGCCTGAAGAAGTGCTTCGACAGGGCCAACCCCGAATCCTCCCGCCGATACGAGTAGAGTAGTTAGATTTGGAACGAGCCCGAGTTGAAGGCGCACATCGACCTTTTGCCTTTCTTCGCCGAATACCGGATCAATCGGTATGCCCGTCACATATATGGTTTCTTCTGGGACGCCCAGAGCAGACATATACACCTTTGTTTCTTCGGATGCGACGAAATACCAGTCTATATCCTTGTAAAACCACAGTGCGTGCGCATCGATATCGGTCACAACTACCCCGATCGGGACGTCTATCATCTTTTTCTTCCTAAGATAAACGAGGATTTCGGCGGGCAGGAAATGGGTGCAGACAGCGATTTCGGGTTTATCCTTGAGAAGGAATCTTACGAGTCTCCCAGAACTCAGCATATCGAGGGCCAGACGCCTTTTTTGGTATTTCCAGGGGCGGTCCATCGAGTCGTATGCCCACCCGAGTATCCCGGGACGCTTATTAACAAGCTCTTTGTAGAGATCCGAATACACTTTTCTGAATACGCCGTTCGTATACTTGAGAACCTCGATGTGATGAGCCCTGACACCCTTCGCTTCGAAGGCGGAAAAGAGAGCATCGGCAGCGCGCATGTGGCCTGCTCCGGACGCTACGGAAAGAACCATTACCTTATCTGCAATCACAGCCGCCTCCCTTTCCAAGACTTTTTGCCTAATCCTTTATGAATTCCTTATGTCGTTGAAGCCTAAGGAATCCATTTCGGCTTCTGCGTGCGCAGAAGACCATCCGTTTTTCCAGCGTGGAATACTGAACCTCGCTTTGTTCGAGCCTTTTCTCAAAAGCAGCCGCAATTTAATATTGCTCGATTTTCCATTCGCCAAACACATTTGTAAAGTTCACCTCATAGGAAATATTATGTCCATGTTCAGCACGCATTAATTGATATGTTGCCCTCTTGCTGTCCCCCGAAATTTTCTGAAGAGGCGGCATGGACAATATTATTTTCCTGGTTGTTTCTTTGCCAATCTGTTTATATACATCAACCTGTGCAACACTAGGAATATGACATTTCTGCGCCATATCGAAATCACCATCCAGCAGAGCCTGCTTGTAATGCTTCCATGTGCTTTCAGGTGTTGCGTATCTTGGATCAGGGTTCCATTTCCATACATCTTCAATGCCAAGTTCTTTCAGGGTAAGTTTTATATACTCAAGATATTGCGGAGTAAGAGTTTCCGGTTCCGCGTCGGGGGGAATAAAACCTTTCCTCTTCATAAGGGAAATGAGCTCTAATTGTTTTGAATAGACCTTGGTATTAGCGCCTTTTGACTTCAAACATTCAGCGACCTCAACATGACCGTTTTGTGTAGCCAGGACAAGAGCGTTTAGGCCGGATGAGTCAGTAGCATTTACATCAGCACCTTTTGCCAGTAAGAGCTTAACAGTTGTCACATGCCCATTTTGAGACGCTGCCATCAGCGGAGTGCGGCCCAGTTGGTCTTTGATATTCACATTTGCATGATGAGACATGAACAACTCAACATAGGCATCCAGTCCGCGTTGAGCGGCGTAATAAAGCGGCGTGGTTCCTTCATAGGTTTCATTCATGTTTAGCCCGTTTTTGACGATGAATTCGGCAGTTTTAAAATCTCCGTGATCCATGAGACCATGAACATATCCTTTCATGCTTCTCGCATTAACATCCGCGCCCTTGTCAACAAGAAGCTGAGCGATCTGCAGGTCTTTTTTCCTTAGAGCCGCTTTAAGAGGATTGATATGATCCATCGTTTCTGCATTCACATCTGCTTTATTTGCAATCAGGATTTTCGCGATTTCCCGGTGTCCAAAGTCTAAAGCATCAATGAGAGACGTGTAGCCATTCGTTCTCTTGAGAGTGATATCAGCCCCTTTTGAAAGCAGAAGCTCTACGATGGACGTGTGGCCTTCTTTGGCTGCAAAAACGAGCGCAGTTGCCCCCGGATCCGAAGAACCGATACACTGGGCATTGATATTTGCGCTATGCGAAAGAAGCAGTTCGACGACTTGCTGATTTCCTTTTGACGCCGCGATCATGAGTGGAGTAGATCCGCCTCTAACAGGTCTTCTCTCTATATCTGCGCCGTGGCCACATAGGAACCTTACCGCTGCAAGGATACCCTCTGGACCCTCACCATAAGCGATGAAATAGCTCATCAAGGGATAACCAACTTTTATTCCGTTCACATCCGCCCCCCGTTCGACGAGAGCTTTGGCTGCCTTGAACATACCCCTTTCTAACGCCACAAAGAGAAGAGGGCTGTCCATATCATTTTTTGCACGGTTCCCTTCTTCGATCACAGCACCTTTGTCGATCAGTAACAAAGCAATTTCTTCCTGCTTTGCCCATAGTGCAGCGCGCAGAGGTGACATCGGAGACTGCGAAAAATTTGAAATCCCTGTGGGCTTAGTCCCGGGGTTAACGGCGATGCCTGCCCCATGAGATAGGAAAAGATCCGATCGGGAATCGTTTTCAGATGGGTTAATATTCACACCGTGAGATAGCAATACCTCCACCATATTCTTATTCCCCACTTGTACTGCCAATATGAGAGCACTGTGTCCGTTTGACGACAGATCTGCACCATGTTTTATAAGGAGGCTGACTACATTTGGGTTACCGCCCAAAACAGCCTGTATCAGAGGTGTTGCCCCCTTAGTTGTCTTGGCATTTACCTTTGCACCCTTTGAAATCATGATTGCTACTATATCTTCCCAACCATTCTGTGATGCTGCCATGAGCGGTGTGGCTCCATAGTCACTTGTCGGACTTTCTACCTCACTCCCTTGGGCAAGTAGAAAAGTTACGACTTCTTTCTGCCTTCTGGCAGCGGCTATATATAATGCCGAGTATTTCTGAGAACCTTTTTCATTGATGTTTACCCCTTGCGCGACGAGTTCTCTGACTTTCTGAATATTACCGTCTGAAGCAGCTTTTATAAGCTCGTCTTGAACGCTTGCATAAACGGGATTCATGAAGCTCAGCAGGACGTTAAGAATGATAGTCAGGGATAATTTATTGATCACGCGACACTCCTTTGGGACGTTGTTCTTATTTGATACATTGAAAACCGCTAAACGTTGATTACCACATCAACCAACTTAAAGCGGCCTATTCTTTCTCCATGCTTCGGATCTATAAATGGCACGGCTCCCGAGTTGATTTTCGACAAATGTCGCGATGGATGATTTGTTTCCACGTTTGCCTCCCGCTACTCCGAATTTACGAGAAAACACGCAACTTCCCAATTTATGTCTTAACTCTTATATTTGTTCATCATGTTCAATAAGTTATGGTGCTTCGAATGATTCTCGCCATATAATTACTTATCGGAATGAACATTCAAAAACTTAAATGATAACAACGGGTAGAGTTAACGCCTACTGTTAGAGTGATTCTTTCGGGTTGAAAGTTGTCATCCTAGTGAAGAGGACTTGGGCCCGGAGTATTTTTCACCGATTGAGTCATTTCGATTTTGCGAACATGCAGGTGGCGTCAACAGCCTAAGAGGTGTTTGTTTCCGTTATAATCTATCAGTCAGAGCCGTCTCTTTAAATGTGTTGGTTACGGGCGGTAACTCTTGCCGATTCTNNGCGGCAGTCACCGCGTCGCAAAAAATTACCAGGCAAGACTTCTTCATGAACTCTTGCGTCCTGACTTGCTTCGCCGAGGTTATCATTTCCATCGCAAATCCTGAGCAACCTTGTCCTTGATTATAGGGACGACCTTGACTCGAGACTCTATAAGAACTATCTTGTATATAGGGAGCTTGGATTGGAGATCACACATAGTATCCTCGAAATGGTCATTCTCGCGATTAGTGGATTGGGAGCCCTCGTAGTGGTGTGGGGCGTTATTGAGGTGATGGGTGCCTTTTTTAGCCTAAAGTTCTCCCCGGTAAAAGATGATGCCGTTCCCAGGAGTGAGGCTATTCGCCAACGTCTAGGAGCACATCTTCTTCTCGGGCTTGAGATCTTTATCGCCGCGGATATCATCAGTTCAGCGGTAAGCCCAAGTTGGGAAAAAGTCGGCATTCTTGCCGCCATAGTGGGTGTGAGAACAGTTTTGAGCTATTTCCT
>DMNE01000428.1 GCA_003453735.1 Nitrospiraceae bacterium
CCTCGTTACTTTTTCGAGAACCTTCCGGCTTACTCGCCTAGCGCTGTATTCTTTCCGGACATCCATCTTCGTGACATAGATGTAGCCGAGCAATCCCCAGTCCCACCCTTGAGGATCACACGCCCTGAACCGTCCGCTTTCCGTGCTGATCGTTATTCCGCTGTGATCGAATAGATAGAGAGGAAGGCAGATTGGCTTCTCGTTTTTCAAGAACTGATTGAATTCCTCTGGACTCCGGAACTCATGCCGGTCGCCGAGATCGTAGCGCCGATGGAAGCAAACCATGGCACCGAGGTGGTCGAATTCCTCACGGGGATTGGGTGGGTCAAGATCTGGGAAGATGTTTATGAAGTGGCCTTTATATTCTATCGAATCGATGCAANNATGCTTGTGGGGTGCAGATACTGTCCACCTACTTTGAGGTAACCCCAGTCAAATACCTGGTTGTTATCTGAAAGCAGTCCGGAGAACCAATCAGCGGCTTCAGACTCGCTTGTTACGCCTGCATCGGGGTCAATGATGATCTGAACTGTTGCGATGAATGTTCTGCGCGTCATCGACTGTTCCCCTCCTTCTTCACCCATGCGTCGCCTTCGGGCTCAAACCAGGTACTTTCTACATGGTCTTCATCACCCTGGAGATCGACCAGCGCTTCAATGATTTCGTGGGTGAAGTCGGCCTCGTACTCTGAACCACCGCGCATGGCCGACTTGATCGCTTCGTCATTTACGGCCTGTTCCGCTTTCCTGCATGCCTCTTCCATGGACTCAGCTTCAATGCCATGCATGGTGAAGCGCAATACCGCGTATAGATGGACATCATNNTTCACTTCGGGTTTGAGATGGGAACCCGAGCAGGCAGGCATCTCGCCAGCAGCGCGCGCTTTTTAAGGCGGTTTCGAGGGCCTCAAGGAGTTTTTCTTTCGAGACGGTTGCGAGATTTTCATGAAAATATGAGTAAACCGGATCGTCCATGGTCGTTTGCCTTTTCATATCGGCGGCCCAGTATGAGAGCTGCCTCTTAGCCCCTGTTGAGTTGCACGCCGACGCCTATCTCAAGCCACGATATGGAGCCGGTCTCACCCTCGAATTTTCAGGGTCGTTATCGCTGGACTTTTCAAGCTGTTCCTTCCGCCGCGATTCCTGAAGCTCCTGTTCCACAGCGTAAGCTGAAACAAGCTGCATGCTCTCTTGGAGCATATGCGTGTTCTCAAGAAATGAATCCATGAGGTGAGGATGACAGAACATGATTTCCTCTTTCTTACGATTTGAAGGTTCTCGTAGTTTTCTAAAAAAAGGTGGCCCCTAAATGGAACCACCCCGATTTCATCTTAGTTCTTCGGTTATCCCCCGTGTTACTCTGCAATGGAGGACCCCTGTGATTTCGACGTATCCTTTAGCCTTGAGCCGGGCGATCTGTTCGGCGAATTCCTCCATGCCTTCCATGTTCTCGGCTTCAACTGCATTCTGCGTCACGGCACCTTCGAGCCTGTTCTCCTCGAATTGCTCAATGCTTTTGCGCTCTGGGTGAGTGAAAAACCGGGAAGCCGATACTGTGTCATCGCCGAAGTCCAGAACGTAAATCCTCTTGGTTGAATCCATTGCCTGTAACTCCCTCATAGAAAGGGCTGCCACAAAGTGTGTACCGCCCCGAGAAGGCTATTCTGATGGTTGCTCGGGTTGTTGCAGCTTCCATTCGGTAAGTCCTCCCTGGATCGCTGCCCGGCCTTCGGCACGCGCTTTTCGTTTCCAGATACGACGCGTGCGAGCTTTGTTGGCTCCGCAGAGGTATGGGCGATAATCGCCCGATTTTCCGGGAAGGCACCCGCAGCTACTCTTGAATCCATAGGTCTGGATCGTTGAGATATCCGGATATTCAAGTTCAGGATCACGGGGGATGCCATAAGGTTTCATGGCTAACTTATCCTCAGATAAAGTGGGCAGCCTTTCATAATGAACTGCCCGAGAAGACTACTCCGCCGGCTGCTCAGGCTGGGTCGTATCTGCTGGAGCTTTGAAGTCCTCCGGTAAGGGTTCGATCTTGTCTGCAAAAATCAGTTTCCCGTCGACAGTTTTGGATACGACGCGGTCTTTCCAATGCGAATAACGTGGATTCAGTGCGTCAGTAAGGAATGTTGAAGCGCCATTCTTGCTGACGGTCGGGAACTGCTCCATTATGAGCGCCAGTAATTCTTTCTTGTCCAGATCACCCANNCTCACTCGCTCTTTCTTGGCTAGTGCTGGTTTCCCTACTGCCTCACCTTCAGTTGTCGCCATCGGACTTTCAGCCATCTGGCTCTCAGCTCCATTGGTATTTACAGCATCCTGACCTTCAGTCTGTGTTGCAAATACCTGAGCCTCACTAGATTCGACTATAGTTGCCGGAGTGGCTTCTTCTGTTATCTGATTGGTATTTCCCATCTGATTTTCCTCTGCTGTTTGATTGGTGCTTTCCTGGTTTTCAGCTGCCTGTGTCTTCTTCTTTTTTGACATGATGTATTCTCCCTATTTTAACGTTAAATCCAATACTGGTAGTTATTGTTATAAGTGGCATCAACAGATATAACAAGCAAAAAGTTGGTTAGATGTATGATATACCTAAAAAATAATTCAGGTAACTGTACTGAATATCTACAATGTTTACGTTCAGTAACAATCTCTGGAGTGTTTGTTAATATGCGAATTACGGTGAGAAGCTGGATATCCAAATTGCTTTGGAAATATGTAGCAGGAAGCGCTTAAACTATTTCTTAGTGGTGTAGAGACCAGGAGAGAAAAATTTGACCATCCGTGCCAAAGTCCAAGCCAACCTTGAAAACCTGGCAGAGATGCTGCACTCAATTTCACGATGGTTCGCGGAAATTCATATATTCGAATCAATGCGCGTTATGCTGAGTGTGTTTTTTCGGTTTCAGGTTTCGGCAAGCTATACAACTTCTCAAAGTGAGCAGAAGCCGATTTACAGGCTTTACTAGGCACACGAACTATTTACCTGAATCGATCATCCGCTCTGGATCTATCCGCGTCTCGGACTTTACCTGAAAGCCAGCCGATCTTCTTCGTTTTTCGTGAATCAAACTGCGGTACGTAAGGTTTGATGTCGAGAAGAGGCGTACCATCCACAATGTCCACATCTTCGATGATGAGAAGGCTTCCTTTGATGCCAACGAGCTTGACCACGGAGATCCCAATGGAATTCGGGCGCTTCGGCGCCCGCGTGGCGAATACGCCGCGGCGTTCATCATCGAGGAAGGGCTTCACTTCAAGGTCGAAGCTCTTCGAGAGGTGGAAATAGTAGATCAGTATCAAGTGGGAAAAGCCTTCAAGATCTTTGAGTCCTGCTGAGAATTCTTCCCGAAGTTCAATTTGTCCTCGAACCCCTTTTGCACCGACCGGCTGGATCGGAGTTCCTTCGACCGTTTTAAACGGTGATCTTACAATCCCAATCGGGACGCACACTACTTTATCCATTACAAACTCTCACAGGGAATGGAATCTTAAATCGATGGCGTTGGCACGTCCTTCCATGCCGTTGCCTTTCCGACCCTTTGACTACTCACTATCTTACCGGTCGAAGTATTTACGTCGATAAATGCGACCGGAATCCTTGTCGATCCAAATGAGAACAACTCTTCACCGGAAATGTGGTGCTTTCCGGCATGATCGATTTCAACGAAGATGATTCGCCGGTACGGGCAATTTTCGCAACTCAGGTTATGCTCAACCGCTATCGGGCAATGTCGCATTCTGGCAATGGCCGGATCGACACCATGCATTTTAGCCATCTGCGCCGCTGGCGACCTTCTTAAATGTTCGAATGGATGGACCACCCAATCAGTAATCAGGGTAAAGGTATTGTGTCCATGGTGCAAATGGAACGCACCCCCGGTATCGGCAATCATTCCCTGCATGATGTAATCTCCCGGCATGAGATAAACCAAGTAGTCTTTTCCAGAGTCTATGAACTCAAGCCGGTCTGCTGCCATTTTTTCAACTACCGATTTCCCCCTTGCGTCATCTTCTGGAAGGATGGATACAACGGTGATGTTCCCCGCTGTGCTCAGTGCCAGAGACTGGATTGTAATGAATCGAAGAATAAATCCTGAGCCGATAACGATAGCGACTATCGAGAGGCTGATGGAAGCATCTCTCAGGGCGCCATGCATTGACGTGAACGGGAACGGTAGGTATGCTTCAATTCCTTTCGAGATGAACATCCCAGTACTATCAATGTACTTTCTATACCCCTCCCCGTAAAGGCTCAGCATTCTTCGCTCTTCATCTTTGGCAAGGAAATAGTAGAGAATGAACATAAGGGATAATGATGCAAGCACGAGGAATCTCGCCCACAGTATCGCCATGCCCGTTCCCCAAAGACCAAGGGCAAGGTATTGCGGGTGGCGAACGTATTTGTATAGACCCTTTTGGGCTATACCCCAATTGAAAATCTTCCCCAAATAGACCTGTAGGGCGCAGATGATAAAGGTTATGCAGCCCACCGCGAAAAGAATTGAGCCGAAAATCCGAATGGCTTTGAGAAAAAACGTCGGGGGCAGGATCATATGCGGCAGGAAAAAGGCAGTGAGCCATCGAGTGGCGGCGTAGGTGTCCAACCAGTGAAGAAACGGATTGAATACCGAATAGAAAAAGAAGGCAAAGGGGCTGATCATGATCATCACTTC
>DMNE01000366.1:0-244 GCA_003453735.1 Nitrospiraceae bacterium
GTCATCCTGGTCCTGGCCGGTCGGTGACTGGCCTTTCGGCGCCAGCACACCGATGATCCGGTAGAGCTGCGCATTGATCCGCGCCCTTCGTCCGACCGCGTACTCGTCCCCGAACAGCTGTTGACGGACTGTCTGGCCGATGATAACGACATTGGCGGCATGTTTCACGTCCTCCCTTGTGAATCGATCTCCTTCGGCAACCTGCCAGCGCCTGATCTCAAGGAATTCGGGAGTCGCGCCACGG
>DMNE01000366.1:270-5141 GCA_003453735.1 Nitrospiraceae bacterium
TCCGGAGCGGACTCCGTTCACATTGCGGGAACCAGCCTCGACCCATACGAGATTGTCCCCCAGATTATGGAGTTGTTCTTTGGCACGCTGCGATCCTGCTGTGCCGATGGCCACCACGCACACAATCGCTCCGATGCCTATGGTGATGCCGACCGATGACAGGATGCTCCGCAGCCTGTTCCGAGAGAGGGCGCGAATTGATTCACGGATGAACAGACCGAACGGGATTCTTGTGGTGTTTATTTTGGCACCTGTCATAAAACGAGAAAAAACTTTTTAATTGCTATTAAGCTCGCGCGCCCGTGGAAAATGGGCAAGTTCACCAGCTCACTATAACATAAAAGAATATCTGCATACAGCAATTCTTGTATCCATCAAGAATTGTTGATNNTAAGTGGGAACGAACAATTTGGATTGTATGGTTGGTGTTTCGAAAATTGGCAACTACAACGACGGTAGGATGTTGAATGCCTCGCACGGCATTCTATAATCCTTGCTTGCTGGATTCAGTCCTCTCCCGGCATCACGTCCTGCAATCACGCAATTGAATAATCTGACGACGATTGAGGATCTGGCTACAATGTACATTTTTGTCATTACGAACAACTAATGTGTTCATCTAACACTTCTCTCACCTTTTGTAAGAGGCCGGTAGGAGTTATAGGCTTGTAGACGAAATTTAATCCTGTATCCAGGAGTCCCTTCTTTTGTATGATGTCGGCGCTGTATCCGCTCAGAAATAATGCTTTTATGGAAGATTTCATCTGTTTTATCGCTTCATAAGCCTCTTTTCCGCTTTTTTTCGGCATAATGACGTCCAGNNATCAGCAGGTGAATTTTGTCTGCATTCTTCGTAAATTTTTGTATAGCATCCTCACCGTCGTTTGCCACAATGACAGCGTATCCAGCACTCATTAATTCTTCGCTCATGAGTTCCCGGATCGACTCCTCATCCTCTGCAAGCAGGATGGTCTCAGTCCCTCCTTTCGAAAAAATAAGTTCCTCTGATTTCACGTCTTTCCTATCCGAGGAAATGAGCGGCAGATGTATCTTAAAGGTTGTTCCCCTACCCAACTCACTGTCGACAGTGATATACCCATCATGTTGCTTTATTATCCCGTAAACTATCGAAAGCCCAAGACCTGTTCCCTTGTTCACCTCTTTTGTAGTAAAGAAGGGCTCGAATGCCTTTGCTTGTGTCGCTCCATCCATTCCTTCTCCGGTGTCCGAAATTGAGAGGAGAGCATATTCTCCCGGCTTACCATGACCATACATCCCTTTAAGTTTGCGGTCGACCGTCACCCGAGACGTTTGGAGCGACAACCTCCCTCCCGTGGGCATGGCATCGCGTGCGTTAGTAGCAAGGTTCATAAGAACTTGTTCAAGTTGACCCCTGTCTGCCTGTATCGTCAACTCTTCCGCTGCGAGGTTCATCCTTAGTTCAATGTCTTCGCCAATGATGCGCGACAGAAGATTATTAATGTTCTTGATAATATCGTTAAGATTCACGGGCTTTGCCTGCATTATCTGTTTTCTACTGAAGGCCAGGAGATTCTGGGTAAGATTTGCGGCTCTTCCTGCCGAAGCAAGGATGTTGTCCAGCTTCTGCCTTAGGGGGTCATCCTTTGTCATCTTCATCAGCACCATGCTGCTATAGCCGATTATGGCGGTGAGGATGTTGTTAAAATCATGGGCTATTCCTCCCGCAAGTTGACCCACAGCTTCCATTTTCTGGGCTTGGAGAAGCTGCGCTTCTAGTTTTTTGCGCTCGGTGATATCTTGGAGAGTCCCCCGTAAGAGAGCGGGATTGCCCGCTTCATCATGAACTACCTCTCCACGAGAATAAACCGTTGCTACAGAGCCGTCCTTGCGGATAATGCGGAATTCGATGCCGTACGGACTGTTCCCATGTACGGCTTCCCTTCCCGCTGCAACGAACCGCTCACGATCATCGGGGTGTATTATGTCCAGAATTGCCTGGTACGATTTAAACGGATATACGGCCATGGTAAGAGGATCGAGGCCGAGGATGCGATATAGCTCATTAGACCCGGCTACTCTGTTTGTAGCGATGTCCCGCTCCCAGCTGCCTATCTGGGCAATTCTCTGTGATTCCGAAAGCTGCTCCTCGCGTTTCTGCAGGGCTTCCTCTGCTTTCTTGCGTTCAGTGATATCCCGGAAGACTCCCTGAAGGACCTTTTTACCTCCGATGTCGACCAACTGTGCCAAGACCTCCACAGGCACTTCGGAGCCATCGGGTCGGAGAACTGTCATTTCACTGGGATGCAATCCCTTCTGCTCTCTCGCGTCTTCCACATGGCGGATAAAAACCCCCCGGGCGTATGCCTCCTTCCGAGATGGATGAAGTTTGGATTGGTGGAGGCCGATGAGATTTCCGTGGCTACGTGCGAGGAGCCGGCTCGCGGCTGGATTCGCACCAAGGATTATACCCGTTTCCGGGTCGGCAAAAAATATGGCATCCGGCGATCCTTCGAACAGGGCCCGGTACCGGGCCTCGCTCTCCTGGTAAAACGCCTCCGCACGTTTGCGCTCGGTGATTTGCCGAATCATGTTCTTGTTGATCTTGGAAAGTGATAGGTATCGCCAAAATGCCATGCTGCAAACAACGATCAACAGGAAAATACCGCTTACCGTAAGTATTCTTACCCGCGTCCAATACGGCGTCGGCGCACCAAACCATTTAAGGTAAATCCGCTGATATTCCGAACTTCCAATAAANNGCATTGTCCTTACGCACTGCAAAACCTCTTTCCCGTTCGATGAAAGGTTTCCCCACTCTTTTGATATGGTGATCCAGACGAGCGTCCCGCGCTTCTTTCAGGATCATGGATTCCTCGCCTGCAAACAGGCCGATCTCACCGGCTAACAGACTAAAGATGCCTCCCCGATAGCTGTCTACGGTTTGTAGCTTCAATCCAGACCAGTTTTTCAGTTGCTCGTAGGACATGCTTCCTTTGATAACGCCCACTGTGTACCCAGCGGGCACTCTGTCGGCATCGATGCGGCTTTGAGAACGGGCAAAAAAGGACAGGTAGGTTATGTCGATAGGGGTGCTAAACAGCATTTTCTTTTCACGTTCACCGCTCTTGAGCAGGACCCCGAGGTCGGCCTCGCCGCTCTTGATTGAACTTATCATTTCTGGCCAGCCGTTCTTGCAAATATAGTTCACCTGAAGCCCTGTGCGCCCAGCAATGCTCTCCATGATATCCACAAAAAAGCCTGACGGCTTGTTGGCGTGCCTATCCCAGAAGGAGACCGGAGGGTAATCGCAACGCAAAACCGCAACGATTTTTACGGGTTTATTCTGTCCGAGTGGAAAATCAGCCCGTGATGCATTGACGCAGGTCAAAATCGCAATGAACTCGATCAAGCAAAGTCCTAGAAGGCTTCTGATAGGTCGCGTCAAGAAAGACATGCATGGCTCCTCTGTCGCAGGTTACTCGTTAAACCCCGTCAGCCTTTCGGCTGTTGCACATCCGATAATAAGGTGGCGCAGACTCCTGAAAAACACCAGTGCGTTAACGATGTATTTAGACGACATACAAACCTTCCTTTGATACGACAATCCCCTACTCATAATGCGCAACCCCTCATCTTTTCCACATTCTATTTCTTGTCCCATATTATAAGACTAAACATTAATAGCAATAATCATGCGAGCGCTATAATACATAATAATTCAATTAGTTACATCCATGAACTGTTTCTCTGGGTGTTAGAAAACGCTCCACTGTTGGAATATCAACAGTCAAAATTCGGCAAGGAATTTCCCCGATTTTCTCGGATGTTGGGGTAATTCTTCGAAGTGGCGGTTCTCAGGCCAAGTAGGCCAGAGCTGATATTCGTAGGAGAAATCTTATAGCAGGGACTAAGAGTGAGCACAGAAAATTGATAGATACCACCAGGACGCACAGCCGAGAGAGCACGATCATGCAAAGCGAGACGACCAAACGCATTATCCTGTCACTGGCATCTATGTTCACCATGACTACTTATTTCAATCATCTCATCCACTCCGAGCTACTTTGGTATCCGTCCCAATGCTCAGACCTTTGATGGAAGCCAGTCAACCCGTTTTTCATGTGATATAATCTTACTAAAGATAACGGGATCCAGGAGGTGAATAGGGCAAGTGCAATGAAAGCGATGTGCACCGGCAAAACCAACCAGGGAACAAAGTGTAAGAAGCCCGCAGTAGGAGCATCAGCGTATTGCGCAACGCACAAGAGAAAGTGACTACGCATCAGGGTTTTCTGTCAAGACTGTCATTCAGGGCAGTCTTTTTTATTGCCTTAGAGAAAGAACCAGAGTTAGCGGTACCATACTGGATGATCTACGGACAGGATGGTCTAAAGCGGCACGAAAGCTGAAGCAGATGCGCAATGTAGAGTTTATAGTACACCCTATGCTGATGAAGCCTTCCTTCTTTCTTTGCAATACATGCAGGTGCGATCTTGACGTGGCGCCCCTATAGTGGGGTGCCAGCAAAATGACCAAAGACAGCCACGGATGGCGTCAAAATGGGAAAGCAGAACCATGTCTCCCGTCTTCGATTTCAAGAAAGAAATTTTGGACAAATCCTTCTTGCGGCGGATGTCTTGCGTAACGGCCCCTCTTGGAGTGCTGGCGTTCTGGGGCGGCATGCTGATAGCGGCACGGCGTTATCCCTCGGAGTATGACTGGCGGTACATGCCGGTATCGAATCTGCTCTCTTTCGGCCGTGACCCCGCCGGCTATCTGTGGGGATCGACGGGCGTCGTGATTTGCGGCTTCTGTGGCTTGTGCTGGACGGCAGTATTGGGACGACTCTGGAAGCTCGAGGGTGCGGGAGGCCGGCTAAACGGGATCAA
>DMNE01000065.1:0-1967 GCA_003453735.1 Nitrospiraceae bacterium
GTATACTGCGCATTACCGAATTCACTGCAGACATAATTTCTACCTCCCTATTAGCTTTATAATCCGTGTAACGCCGCTCATGAGGATACTGAAAGCCCTTCTTCTTTATCCCAAGTCCTCTGGACCACAGCCAGGCATCTCGCGTCTCACCCTTTCGGTGAGGTCCACTTTTTTCAGTCTCTTTATCCTTTAGCAGCGTCATTGTCATAAATATTTCCCTAAAAACCACATCTTTTATACAGGAGCTGCATTAAANNACTAAGTTGGCAATATGTTATAAATGGTTGATAATGGCTGATCCGCGGCATTTACCTTTGCAAAATCCAATTGACTTTCGCTACCTAATCTAAAATTCTTGAGACTGATTGGGGTCTTCGTTAAATCTTCAGGGAAGGCCTGCGAAGTTGCTTTTGCTTGTCCTAGAGAGAGTATAGAGGGCTGTCCGAGGGGCCCTCAATTCGTTCAGAACGTCCCAAGCAGAAAGAGTCAGTCCTGCTTGATGCGCCGAATTGCTGCCTAATGAGATCACCACGGCGCATGGCATGCTTAGCGTGAACAATTACGAGTCAGTCAAGGAAGGAAAGGAGTCAGTAGGAGAGGCACTGTAATACTGCAGGGAAGTGGGGAAAGCTGAGAATCGCCAGTCTGGCGTATTTATAGGGCATCCATCGAGAAGGGATGGGGACTTCTGAAGCCCGCCGACTGTATATGCACAATGGTGGCTTACGAAACAGCAGGAGCATCCGCCCAAAGATACCGTTGTCGTTAAGATTTTGTCTTTAGAACAACACTGCGGATCGCCAATGCTTTGACCAGCAATAAGCCCCAGCAATAAAGGACGTCTAGACAGGATCGGATGCAGTGATATTCTTCACCAGATATAAACCACGGCACAACTGTTCGGGCAGTGCCAACACCCAGTAACCACATTTTGCAGACAGGTTTCGTTCAGTGATATCGATTTCATTCAGCGACAAAAAACAGCTTGCCTTATATGGTTTCACTGCCTTTGGCGTCACGTAGATTTCATTGGCGCGGTTCTAATCCCCGGGTTTCTGCGCTGTAGATTTTGATGGAGAAGCAGTTCCACCAGTCGCCTAGGTGGCTCCGCAGGTGACAGGAATACAGAAGGTGTCTTAAACAATCAGACATGCCGTATTTTCCATCTTAGGCAGGATGCCAGGGTGGGGCTAGGCGCCCGCCGTTTTTTTCAGACCTGCTATTCTCTGTAGCGTTCCGTCCAGTAATCACCTTACGGGGCGGTATTGCTTTGAGTATCTGGGGAAGCTCGAAGTTCCCAGGGACTGCTACGGGGCAAAGCGTCTGCAGAAAGGCAGAGGCTGTGCAGGCAGACAGAAGCTCTTCCTGTGCAGCGAGACATCAGCAGCTATTCGCTCATTAGCCACGTGCACTCTTTCTCCTACGGGAACTTTTTATCTCGCCAGTGCCTATCCAAGCCAGTGCCGTTCCCGAAAGGAAACAGCCATCATAACTGCAGTAAGCAGTTTGATGGTCGGAGGATGTCATCGGAATGCATATTCCATAAGGGACACACTATGATGCCAATGGAAACACAACAAGCCCTTCACTTTTCTATCATAGACTCACATAGGCTCAGCTTTTAACTTTCCATCAGGTGAAGGAAGCCATAAATTGATCGCCATCCTGACAAAAAAGGCATAAAATACAGATAGTTAGCTATGAATGGGACAAATTCCTTTTCTCGCTTTCCTCAGAACAAAGTTTCCAAGCTTCTATCCAGGATGTAGGACTTCTCGTAGGTACATTTATTGCAATACTTCAGTACGTAACATCCCTAAATAGAGACCTCCAGTGAGTACTTCGTTCACTACTCCTGAGAGTGTCATTAAGATTGAAATGCTATATAATGATATCATGATTGACAGTCCAGAACTCTTCGAGAAAAAATTTTCAATCTTGACAGAGATCTCAAACGCTATTGTTGT
>DMNE01000065.1:1983-3776 GCA_003453735.1 Nitrospiraceae bacterium
GCAAGGGGAATTGACATTAATCTCGTCCGAACTTATAAGGTAAAGATCGGTAAGGGGATCGCGGGCACGGTAGCAAAGAGTCGTCTACCTGTCTTGGTCGAAGACATTGGCAAAGATGAGCACTTTCGGGGTAAAGAGAGGGATCGATACAAGACGAGGTCATTCATATCCTGCCCAGTTGTGAGCAGAAACAAGTTGCTCGGCGTTCTCAATATTAATGACAAAAAAGATAATAAGCCTTTCACAGAGGACGAATTTGCGCTCTTGAAGATTATCGCGAATCAGGCGGCAATTGTCCTCGAGAACGCTTTTCTCATGAACCAAATCAAGGCAAAGGCGGCAGAGCTCGAGGAGATGAACAGAAAACTTATAGAAACAGATGTTGTAAAGACAGAATTTCTAACCCGCGTCTCTCATGAACTCCGCACCCCCCTCAATTCGATCAAAGGTTCCATCTACTATCTGCAGCAAAACACAAATCAGAGCAGCGACCAGCAAACAGAGTTCTATGATATTATTGCAAAGGAGACAAGCAATCTTACGGCAATCATCGAGCGCCTGCTGGACTTTCTTAGGCTTGAAGATGAAACAAGACTTATTAAGAAGTCTGTCCTGAACCTCGCAGATGTCCTGCGAGAGGTGGTAAATCAGAAATATCTTGGGAATACACTCGAACGAAAACATCTGCTCCTGACGTTGGATATTCAGGACAGCATATCAGACATCGTTGGCGATAGAATCCGGATTATAGAGCTGTTTATTAACCTCATAGAAGGGTTGAACCACTACCTTGAGAAGAATGATACAATAAAAATTACTGTTCGAGAAAATGATTCTGTGAACGTGAACATAGCGATCTCAAGAAGGTTGCCGCAGAATGTACTGCCGCTCCTCTTTGACTCTCGAACCGTTTTTCTCCCAGGCACGTCGGAAGAGAAGTTAAAGCTTTATCTTGCTAGAAAGATTGCAGAGGGTCACCAGTGGAACCTACAGGCAGAGAATAGTGACGATTCCTTTCTTGTCTCCCTAACAATCCCGAAAAGTACTCGTTATAAAATAGATGCTTTCATCGGTACGACCATGGAAATGTTTGTAGATCTTTTATCTGAGTTGATGGATCTGGACATCTGCTCGGTAATGCTCGCCGATGAGCTAGTAAACGAACTCACGATTAAGAGTTCCAGGGGATTGGATGATGAAGTGGTAAAACGTACAAGGATAAAGATTGGTGACAGTATTTCTGGTTGGGTTGCACTGGAAGGGAAACCCCTTCTTATTGAAAACATCGAGAGTGATCCCCGATTTAGAAGAAACAGCATCTCACAATATAATACAAAATCACTCATCTCGATGCCACTCATCATTAATGACAAAGTGATAGGCGTACTCAATCTGAACAATAAAAAAACAGGAGAACCGTTCACTGATCGGGACCTTTGTATAGCATCTATGGTTAGCGAACGCTTCTTATCTTTCGTTAAAAACCTGCACTCCGGTGAATACCGGGAAGATGAATACAAGCAGTATATAGCTTCCCTTGACAGCCTGCTCAGTGCTGAGAAAAAATACCGTAAGAAGGATAGTTTCCACGCTACCTTAATGATCAAAATCATGGACCGAATCGGGGCGACAGAAGAAGACAAGAGAAATGCTGTCTATGTTTCTATGCTCTATGACCTGGGCCTTGCCCTTCTTGATGATGCTGTATTCGAAAAGAAGAAACTTCAGCCTTCGGAGATCAATTCGATAAAAGTCCACCCATATACAGGGGTGACGCTGCTTGATCATTTTGA
>DMNE01000142.1:0-3646 GCA_003453735.1 Nitrospiraceae bacterium
TATTCAACTTAGAGCTAGCTCCTTGGAAACCAAGACCAGCGGTTCACCATATTTGCTCTTATCGCCTCATACAGCGCAACCGTTAGGATTCCGCTAAACAGAATTGATCATTTCTTCGGCCATTTCCTCTATCGGAAGGATCTTGTCCACTATGCCTGCACCCACCACCGCCTTCGGCATTCCATAGATAACACAGGTCTCCTCGTTCTGGGCAAAAACCCTTCCACCGTTCTTCTTCACGGCCGCGAGTCCCTTCAATCCATCGTTTCCCATGCCGGTGAGTATCACGCCGAGGGCCCTGCCGGGAAAGAATTCGGCGACCGAAAGCATCAGGGCATCCACCGACGGGCGGTAAATAAACTCTTCCCTATTCTCGGAGATGCTGATTACCGTTTCGATACCCCTCTTCCTGGATACCCTCATATGCCCGTACCCTGGCGCTATGAAGACAACCCCGGGCTTGAGCGGCTCCCCCTCTTCTGCCTCCTTCACCATGATCTGACTGAGCTGATTGAGCCTCTCGGCAAAGGGGCCGGTAAAGCTGGCAGGCATATGCTGGGCGACAACGACAGGAGCGGGAAAGTCCTTTGGCAGTTTTGGAATGATGTCCTGAAGAGCCCGTGGCCCACCCGTTGAAGTACCTACGGATACGATCCCTATCCGTCTTTCGCCTGTTGTTCTGACAGCCATGGGGTGAGGAATTGCTTTTTCTTTGGGGATGGTCGATAGTCTGTGTCCCTCTCTAATGCGTCTTACCACCCCGGTCCTGCCAAGGTGTTTTACTTTGTCAAGCAATAGCTCTTTTATCTTTACGATATTGATCGAAAGGTCGGAGAGATTCTTCGGAATAAAATCAACCGCGCCTAAGTCGAGGGCCTCCAGCGTAGCCTTTGCGCCGTCAGTGGTCAGAGAACTGACCATAATAACGGGGATAGGGTTCGTCTTCATAAGATGCTTCAAGGCTGTGATCCCGTCCATCCTCGGCATCTCGACATCAAGGGTGACGATATCGGGCTTCAAGACTTGCACCTTTTCGATCGCCTCTAGTCCGTCCCGTGCTGTCCCCACAATGGTGATCTCGGGATCAGAGGAAAGCATATTGGACAGGGCGTTCCTAATGAATGCCGAATCGTCGACGATAAGAACCTTTACCACTAGCTGCACTCCTCCTTCATCCCATCGAGAAGGGTTATGACGGTNNTTCGCCTTATGCATGAGGTTACCGGATATCGCCTCCATCTCCTTTGAAATAACCGAGGGCTTCCCGATATTGCTCGATAATGAGAACCTCGTTCTATAATCGGGCATTAGAGACACCTCCTCCACCAAAGAAATCCTTCAGGATATCCTTTATAGTCTGAGTGACCATATCGGCGGTCACCGGTTTTATGATATATCCATTGGCACCAGCAGTAATCGCCCTCTCCCGCTCCTCGGGGTCCGCCTCTGTTGTCATCATCAGGACAGGTATATCTACACAGTTGGGATCAGCCCTGAGGTTCTTGATAAGTTCGATGCCATCCATATACGGCATGTTCAGATCGGTTATGATCATCTTTACCTTGCTCGTTGCGAGCTTTTCCAGGGCCTCAAGACCATTTTCGGCAAAAACGACCTCGAGCCCCTTTACCTTCAAATAAATCCCGAGCAATTTTCTCGTCGTCAGGCAATCATCTACGATCATGATCTTCATGTCATCAACTCCTCTGGTAAACTACCACCCCGTTGATAATAGCGGGCTTAAATGCCCGGGTAAGGTTGTGAAGGCTCTCTGAGGATCCTATGAAGAGAAATCCCCCAGGTCTCAGGCTGTCATACAAGAGTGAAAGGACCCTCTGCTTTGCCTTCTTATCGAAGTAGATGAGGACATTGCGGCAGAAAATAGCGTCCAGATCACGCAAACACTTGACCTTTTTTTCGTCCGTGAGATTTATGTTCATAAATTTCACGGAATCCCTCACAGAGGACTCAAGTTCATAGGCCTGTCCGTTTGCTTTGAAATATTTCCTGAGATACAGTTCAGGAACGTTTCTCACCGCATATGAGCTGTACACAGCTCTCTTTGCTGATTCCAAAGCCGCATCGCTGATATCCGACGCAATCATCTCAGTTCTGACCACCATTTTTTTCTCCATGAGGAGCATGCTAATGGTGTAAGGTTCCTCACCGGTCGAGCATGCCGCAGACCATAGGCGCATGCCCTGTGCTCCCCTTTCTTTCAGTATCTCCGACACGATGGAATCGGCAAAAACGCCAAACTGTTGTGGCTCCCTGAAAAAAAAGGTCTCGTTGGTCGTTACTGCGTCATAAAGCCTCGCAAGCTCGCCACCGCCACCGTTGTACTGTATAAGATAGAGGTAATCATCAAAGCCACTCAAATTCCTCTCCTGAATCCGCCTCACAAGCCTGTTTTCGAGAAAGTATTTTTTTGCATCAGAGATATAGATACCGGTCTTTTCGTAGATAAAGTCCCGCAATTGCTTGAATGTGGAATCCTGCAGTTCGATATGCATGCCTAATTTTCTTTCGTTCTTTCCGCTCTCGCGTTCTTCATCCTAGTGTCCAGAATACTTCATGCCCTCAAGTCCCTCATGCGCTTTTTCCCTCACCTTTTCTTCGGGATGGCTTGTCAGGGCATCCAAGATACTCATTACCTCGTTACCTCCGATCCGGGATATGACGCCAATGGCAGAGAGGACAACGGGAAGGTCTCTGTCATCAAGCATCGGAATGAGGACCTTTAGGGCATCCTGTTTTATCGAACTGCCCAGCGCATTTACCGCGCTCATCCGTACCCACATATCTTGATCATGGAGGGCCGATCTAATCTCATCATGGCAGCAGTTGAGCTCTCTCATCGCTTTGACCGCAACCTTCCTCACCTCTGGTTCGGGATCATGTATCGCGTTAGCGAGTCTCTGATTGACCCTTTCGTCCTGAGTCCTGCCAAGCCCTGCTACGGCAGACACCCTGACTGTAAAGTCCTCGTCACTGGTGAGAGCAAGAAGGATGTCACCATCCACCGCAAACCGAGCGATGGCCTCCCGCGCCGAGACGTTAAATTCAGTGAGATGCGAAAGAACCGCTGCGGCATCGATCGAGAGGAGTGCCTTCACTGCGTCTTCCATTACGTCTTTATACCGCTCTATCTGCAGCATCTTGCGTATGGGCTCAAATGACGCTTTATCTGCTATTTTGCCCAATGCAGTAACGGCCATACGCCTGATATGTCCATCGTAGTCATCGATAGCGTCTACGAGTGTCTGCCTCATCTCCCTATCATCGATCTCACCGAGGGCTTTCACACTCGCCCTCCTCACATCCCTCACAGCTCCCACTAACAGATCGAGGAGATACGGAACGGCTTCCCTGCATCTCAAATCCCCGATTACCTCGATTGCGATCATTTTCCCCCGGTATCTCAGGGACGTATTATCGACAACCGCAGCCAGAATTTCTCTACAGCGAAAGCTCCGCAAGGCCTCTTGCATGATCTGCACCTTCTCACCGGTTTCCGGGTCTGAGGGATCCAGGGACCCAGCGTAATCAATGATGAGCAAGATGGCCTTCTTTTCCCGTAATGCAACGAACCCTTTTATGGCAATGTCCTTCTCATCCCAATCACCGCTTGTGAACATTTCCATGA
>DMNE01000142.1:3676-8758 GCA_003453735.1 Nitrospiraceae bacterium
CTGTGATGTCCCTATACTGCCGAGGGTCTCCACAGCCGCAATTCTCAAAGCATCAGACGGACTCTTGAGCAGGGAACTCACGGCCTCAATGGATGACTCATCTTTTAACAGTGCGAGAGATTCAAGGGCAGAGAAGCAGACCCATTCATCATCCTGCAATGCCTTGATCAGTTGCGTCACCCCCTCCCCGAATTGAACAATACCGATGGCTTTTGCCGCGGATGCCCGCACATTGGGATTTGGATCGCTCTCGAGGACAAACGCTATTTCGCTGGGATAATCACAATGTTTAATGTCACAGAGGAGGTCCAATGCGAACTTGCGGACATCATGATCTTTATCCTTGATGAGGGGACGAAGCAAAGGGACAACCGGGAGCCCTATTTCTTTCAAGATAATGATTGCAGTATTTCTCAGGAAGGAGTCCTCTCTCAGCAGAGGAAGCACCATGTAAGCAGTAACCTCGCCTCCTAGGGAAATGAGCGAACGCATGGCAGCGTCCTGAACACCAGGGTTTTCATCCTTCAATGCCCTCATTAAGGGATAGATAGCCCTTTCGTCCCCACCCGACAATGCATCTGCAGCGGACCTCCTCTTTGATGCATCAGGGTGCTTCAGCTCCTTGGTCAGCCGCAAGAGTCTCTTAAGGTGAATCATGGTGCCTCTTTCGTATTATACTTACCGGAATTCCGACGGAATTCTTTCACATCCGCGATCACAGTCTGAACTCGATCGCCGCAGCAATGCTTCCTTTTGCTTTTTTGCCTGTTGCTGCTGTTGGGATCTACAAGTCGATCTGCACCTTAAGCCTTAAAAGAGCCTGGTTATGAAGCTGCGACACTCTCCCTTCAGTGAGATTCAGTGCTTTACCGATTTCCTTCATGGTCATCTCATCCCAATAATAGAGGGAGAGAATCATCTTCTCCTTTTCAGGGAGCGTTTCGATGAGATGTGCTATGGCCTCTTTTCTTGTGTTATCCTCACAGATTTCAAGGGGGGTCTTTGCATCAGGATCTGGTATGCACTCCGTAACGTCGACGCCGTGATCTTCGGTTTTGTCACCGAAGTCTTCGAATCTTACCGATACTTGTGCATTTGCACTCTGCAGAATATGGTAGTACTCATCCAGCGGAATCTTAAGTCTCTCAGCGACCTCTTCACCGTCCGGTGAGCGGCCCAGTTCCTTTTCCATCGTGCGACACACTGCCTTGACGGTGTCGATCTTCTTCTTTACCGATTTTGGGAGCCAATCGTTTGCCCTGAGCTCATCGAGCATGGCGCCCCTTATCCGGTGCTCCACGAAGGTGTTGAGTTTCACCCCGTTGTCTTTAAACCTGCCGAGGGCGTCCAGCAGACCCATAACGCCGACGCTGATGAGGTCTTGCACGGTAAGTTGCGGAGGCAGTCTCCATGCCAGCCGGCTGGCCGTATACTTGATGAATGGCAGCGANNCCATTGATGATCTGCTCTTTCTCTTCCTCATTCAGCTTTTCCATGTATCCGATCATTTCCTTCACCTTCTCTTCTTTAGGCCCTTGATGCCGACAGGAGATTTCCGATAAAAAACTGTAACGTCCCCTTAACCTTCTCCTTCGGATTCAAAACCTTCGCTGCGATCTCGGCAACCTGTTTCGATGCAAGACTGTGGGGATACGCATCGACAAAAGCTTTCTGCGAACTCACAGCCTTGCGCACCGTGTCGTCAAATGGGATATATCCAAGATAATTGAGGGATATGTTCAAGAATTTTTCAGCAGCGAGTGAAAGTCTTTTGAAGACTTCCAGGGCCTCTTCGGAACTCCCGACCGAGTTGACGAGAACATTGAATTCCTTCTCCTGATACCGTGTAAAAAGCACCTTTACGAGGGCATAGGCATCGGTAATCGCCGTTGGTTCAGGTGATGCCACAATAATGATCTCCTGTGCCGCAATGCAGAAAAATGCCACATTTTCTGATATCCCGGCAGCTGTATCGATGAGCAGGATGTCGACATTTTCTCTATAAGTGTCAAACGCCTCGAGTATTCGCAGCCTCTGAAACTCGTCGAGGGCAGTTAACTCCTGCACCCCTGAACTGGCAGAGAGTATCTTTATCCCATGAGGGCCTTCGATGACCACATCCTTGAGTCCCATTTCACCGCTGAGGAGATGCTGGATGTTACGTTTCGGGGCGAGATGAAGGAGAACGTCGATGTTGCTGAGGCCGAGGTCAGCATCAAGGATCATCACATCCTTGCCCAGTTTCTTCAAAGCTATAGCCATGTTCGCTACAACATTGGTCTTTCCGACACCGCCTTTTCCGCTCGCCACAGCGATCGTCTTCACATATTTCCCCTTGTCCTGCTTTTCTTTCATCATCGAAAACACCCTTTTTTAAGTATCAGATTTGCAAGGTTGGTCTGATTAATAAATTCAATGTCGTCAGGGACCGTCTGACCGGTAGTGATATAGGCAACGGGCTTCTGATAGGTGAGCATGAGATTGTACAGCGAACCGAATCGTACCGCCTCATCGACCTTGGTAAAGGCTATCGAGTCTATGGGCAGCCTCTTATAGAATTTATACGAATCTCTCATGAACTCATCATCAGCGTTCGCACTCATCAGGAGGTGCAGTTCCAAAGGAAACCCTGATAAAGATTCATGATCGGAGGAGCTCCGGCAAATATCAAGGAGGCCGTCGATATAGATCTCATCCCTCGGGTTTCTCCCTGTAGTATCGATAAAAACGATGTCCCTGGTCCGTGCAAAACTGCTGAGACTGTTGCTCAGGTCCGCGGCACTAGAGACAATGGCCAAGGGAATGCCCAGAATCCTCGCATAAATCCGCGTCTGTTCGACCGCTCCGATTCTATAACTGTCGAGATTGATGACGGCGACCTTCCTGCCCTCCTTTATTGCCTTGACGGAAAGTTTGGCAATAGTCGTCGTCTTCCCTACGCCCGTCGGTCCGATGAGCATAACGGCCTTCCCGCTGCAGCTCTTCTCCTTGACGGTTATATCGGAAGACAGGAGTGCCGGGATATCCTCTACGTCCCTCGCCTTTTCACAGATACGAAGGGCGAACTCCTCTCTCACTGACCGTTCCCGCAAAAAATCTAGTATCATCTTCTTTTTTGCCGGCAGAGATATCTCATACCCGTTATTCTTCATGCCTTCAATAGCCTCGCGCAGCTTGCTGATCTGGTTCTTTATCTCCTCCGTTACGGTGACCTGAGCAGAGGAGTCAAGGGTTTCTGGAGCCGGCTGCACATTTGGGTAAGAAGCCCCGCGTTTGCTTACCTCCGCGACTATTTGACCAGTCGCCTCCTTACTCCCTGCATGGTCATAGTCCACGGCAGCGGTCACCTCGACCCACGGCCTAAGTCCCTTCTTTTCTTCGGTAGAAAGGATTATCGCATCCTCGCTCAGTTCTTTTTTTACGAGCTCAAGGGCTTCAGTAAAGTTTTTCGCCTTGTATTTCTTAATCTTCATATTTCACCACCCCCGTTGTGTAGAGTTTTACCGATGGAGCTATCTCAGCGTTGGAGAGAATAACCACCGAAGGGAGAAATCTCTCTGTGATCTTTCTAAGGAATCTCCTCACCTGAGTGGAGCAGAGGATAATGGGCTGCACATTTTTAACCACGTCCGCTGAGATGGCATTCTCGAGCGATCGTATCAAGGTGCTCACCATAGCGGGGCTTATGGCGCCTCCACCTTCCATTGCCTGGGAGAGCGCCACTTCGAATCTGGGATCAAGGGTCATTACGTGGACAGACCCATCAGAGACGAGATATTGTTTAGTGATAACCCGCGCCAGCGCCTGTCTCGCATATTCTGTCAACAACTCCGTCTCTTTTGTTGATGGCGAATAATCCAGCAGCGTCTCGAGTATTGTTACCANNNTCAACGATCTTCGGATAGCTCTTTGAGACATTCTCCAATAGGCCCTGAACCTCCGTCCTCGTAAGGAGTTCCCATGCATGGCTCTTTATTAACTCGGTAAGGTGCGTGGCGATGACGGTGGCCGGGTCAACGACCATATACCCGAGGGAACGTGCTTTTTCCCCATCCTTCTCGCTGATCCAGTATGCCGGGAGTCCGAATGCCGGTTCTTTGGTTGGGGTTCCGTCAATCTTTTTCGTCTCCCCTGATAAGACAGCCAGGTATTGGCCGAGGACAACCTCACCCCTGCCGACCTCGATGCCCCTTATGAGAAAGCTATATTCGTGAGGTCTGAGTTGCAAGTTATCCTTGATATGTATTGAAGGGACGATGAATCCGAGTTCGGAGGCGAGTTGCCTCCTCATCGCCTTGATTTTGCTAAGGAGGTCAGTTCTGTCAGGTTCCACAAGGGGTATAAGACCATATCCTATCTCGAAGGTGAGGGGTTCTATCTCCA
Source organism: Nitrospiraceae bacterium (assembly GCA_003453735.1). Classification (GTDB taxonomy): domain Bacteria; phylum Nitrospirota; class Thermodesulfovibrionia; order Thermodesulfovibrionales; family UBA9159; genus UBA9159. The sequence goes on from DMNE01000142.1 coordinate 8,060, forward strand.
TAAAGGCCTCGACGGCAGGTTCCTGCGGTGTCGCTGCTCCCGCCTCTTCTTTCACCTCTTCTTCAACGGGTCTTGAGAAGACATAGGCCAGCGCCCCCGAAGCAGCTGAGAGAAGGAAAAAAGGCAGGTGGGGAAGTCCCGGCACAAGGCCGAGAACAACCATAACGCCTGAGGCTGTGCCGAGGGCCTTTGGATTAACGAGTACCTGCATGGCGATATCCTTTCCGAGGTCCCTTTCAGTTCCTGCGCGGCTCACGACAAGACCTGCAGCTGTGGAGATGAGGAGGGCCGGAATCTGTGAAACAAGGCCATCACCTATGGTTAGGATGGTATACGTTTTTGCCGCTTCAGCGATCGGCATGCCATGCTGGAATATTCCAATGATAAAGCCGCCGATGATATTTATCGCTGTTATGATGAGTCCTGCTATAGCGTCTCCCCTCACGAATTTACTCGCACCGTCCATAGCGCCATAGAAATCAGACTCCTGAGAAATGAACGACCTTCTTCTNNAGACCTGCATTCAGGTCAGCGTCTATCGCCATCTGCTTGCCAGGCATGGCATCAAGGGTAAACCGGGCGGCGACTTCCGCTATTCTTCCTGTGCCCTTTGTGATAACCATAAAGTTGATAACGACCAGGATAAGGAACACAGTAAAACCCACAACATAGTTACCACCCACGACGAAGCTGCCAAAG
>DMNE01000224.1 GCA_003453735.1 Nitrospiraceae bacterium
CTTTCGGAGCAACCTCAATAATATCCATGTTCACGATCCTCAAGGAGTTCTTCCCTGGCTTCCATATCGGGAAGATCGCTGGCTTCCTCATACGCTTTGTCATCCCGTTGTTCCTTGTGTTCCTGATCGTGATGATCCTGTACCTGGTCCTGCCAAGGAAGATGGTTACTTTCATCAANNGCGTTATGGGGGGCCTGCTTCACCGCTACCTTCCTCGAGATCGCAAAACATCTCTTCACCATCTACGTAGTACATGTCACCAAGTTGGGCACGATTTATGGCCCGCTTTCAGCATTTGTGATATTCTTGTTATGGGTGTTCTATTCATCTTGCATATTCCTCATCGGTGCCGAGGTTGTCCATAATCTCGGGTCCTTGAAAGGGAGCAAACTCTAAATTGATATTTAATGATTGAACATACATAATAATATTCATGAAGAGCAGAATATCAATTACGGAAGCAGCGAAGATGTTGGGTGTTACCGTAAAGACGATGCGGCGGTGGGATCGGAGGGAATTGTCTGCCGCTGGGAGAACGCAGAGCACTCTGAAGTTATCCGACAGAGTGTGGGCATGCCGGACCTGCGGCACGGTGCATGACCGGGAGGTGAACGCAGTAGTCAATCTCAAGCAGCTGGCAACTGTTGAAACTGCCCTACCCGTAGCGAGCATTCCATCAATTGGATGCACGGATACCTCATCTGCCGTGTCAGGGAGCAAAGTCACGCCTGTCGATCATGATTCTGTCCTGAAAAAGGATCAGGGCAGGAGAAAAAAGTGTGCACTGCCATGCACATTTTGAATAGCAGACAGTATGGATAATCTTATCGGAAGAATTGTGGAGGTTTCAGCCAACAACATAACATACACGGGCAAGCTCGTCGAGATAAGCGAAACGGAGGTTTATCTCGAAGGCGAGTCCGGGTGGATAGTTATTCCCCTCGAACAGGTTGCCGCGATAAGGGCGAAAGAGACTGACTAGCGGCGTCGGGAGCATTAACCGGCAAGCTTTCCGTCCTCCATCTTGACAACTCTATGGCAACGTTGCGAGAGGGATTCATTGTGGGTGACGATCACAAAGGTGATACCTCTCTTGCTGTTGAGCTTCATCACTAACTGAAACAGCTCCTGCCCTGTTGCTGTATCGAGATTGCCTGTCGGTTCATCCGCGAGGACAACCTTCGGGTTAAGTATCAATGCCCTCGCAACAGCGACCCGCTGCTGTTCCCCTCCTGACAGTTCACCGGGTCGGTGGTCTTTTCTCTGAAGCAGCCCGAGTTCAGAGAGGATCTCCTCGGCATGCTGATGAAGCTCGTCGTGGTTTTTGGAAGAGATGAGACCGGGCATCATCACGTTTTCGAGTGCCGTGAATTCGGGGAGCAAGTGATGGAACTGGAACACAAAACCGATCGCCTTATTTCTGAATGCGGATAGAGAGGCAGCATCCATTGCGAAGACATCGATGCCACCGTAAAAGATCTTTCCTGCCGTAGGTCTGTCTAACGTCCCGAGGATGTGCAGGAAGGTACTTTTCCCGACGCCGGAAGCCCCTACGATTCCCACCACTTCAGCCTCCCTGAGGGAAAGATTGACCCCTTTCAGTATCTTGAGCTCGCCAGCAGGCGTATAAAAGGACTTCTGTATGCCCTGGGCATCAACGAGATTCTTCACGCTTCTTGCCCGTCAGGTCCTCGATCTTTTTCTTTGTCTTCTGGATGCCCTTCAAAATCTCATCGCTTTTCCCCTTGAGTTTGTCGGCACTCTCGCCCACTTTTTCGCTTCCCCGTTCAACTTCTCTGCCGAACCACCTGAACTTTTCTCCACCGCTCAACAGCGATAAGGCAACGAAGGCTAGGAGCGTGATAAGAGCAAGACAGGCAAATCTCCAGAAAAATCTAATCATGATGTTCTATCGCGGCCGACACCCGGTGGTCTTGCCACAAGGAGGAGCCGTTGTCCTTTCTTTCTCGTAAAGTCTTTCCGGTAGATAGTCGCACCATGTCTCGGGATTCCCCAATAAACCCGATACAGGCGCATCGCGATTGTTGTGACGGCTTGTTACACCGGCAACACTCTCCTTTCCCAGAGCCATTAATCACCGGCGATATTTGCCCAAGACTTGCAAGACATTCCGGGGCGCCATAACCTGAACAACTTTTGTTCGGCATCACCCGTTAAACCTCTTGTCAACCAGAGCATGAACCGGTTTGAGTTCGTTCGCACCCTGCGCTCTTTGCACAGGCTGTTGACGCTGTCCTTTGCATACATAACTGCAAGTTTACCAGAAAGTCTCTGTTTTAGAAAACCCTCAAGAACCATAGTGAACCATAGGTCAGGTGAGGACAACAACGGGGTAAAAAGGAAGCCTATGCCTTTTGTATAGTATGTTTTTAGTGAAACCGTATAGACTTATAAGACATTGGGAGCATCCTTATTTAAATCAAACCGATGAGAACACGTCATTTCTATAAGAGAGAACCTGCAGCTGTCTGTCTAACTGTGCTTTTTTTACTGGGTGTGAACGAATACAAAATAGCAGGGGGATAGAGTATGACACGGACTGACAGAGTTTTGCACACCGCACACTAATAACTTCTTCTGCGCAGCGAGCAGGAAAACAAAACAACAAAATTACCCTCAACCTTTGATGGGCAATGTTTTCGCTTATCCATATCAATCATCATGATTCAAAAGTTCTTTGCTAATTTCCGATGGAATAGCGTCTCCTTGAAGTTCTTTCTTCCCGTGTTGTGTGATGTTCAGATTTGTCGAAATGGTAGCCCTTAGAGGTGGTTGGAATATCCCTATTTTTTCACCTAGTCTAGTGAAGTTTAGAATAAACAGTGTTACCCTAAAACTTGGTTTGACACCATCTTCTCACTATGTTTTTATATCAGGGAAATAAAGAGGAGGTAACATCATGACAAAACAAGGTAAAGATGATCCAAAAGGCAAGAAACTCTAATTACTTCCTTGCAGGGATAGTCTCACTGGTGACCTTTCTTGTATATCTCCCATCTCTTCAAAATGAATTTGTTAACTGGGACGACCCTAAATATGTTTTTGAAAATTCTAATATTACTTCATTTGATATCCCATTGTTCAAGTGGGCATTTTTTCATTTCTACGCTGCGAATTGGCATCCACTGACATGGATATCCCATGCATTGGATTATGCTATCTGGAGACTAAATCCCGTGGGACATCATCTTACCAACAATATTATCCATGCTATCAACTCCTTTCTGGTAGTCGTTCTGATAATAAAACTCTTAGAGATTCATAAGGAGAGGGTAATCAGGGATGCTTCAACCACATTCATAGACCGTCCAGCGATGTTGATGGTGGGTGGCATTACGGGATTACTTTTTGGACTTCATCCCGTTCATGTGGAATCAGTGGCATGGGTTGCTGAAAGAAAGGATCTCCTGTGTGCCCTGTTCTTTTTGCTTAGTATCATGGTATATGCAGAATACGCGAAGTTTGTAGATAAGGAAACAGTTCAGGAAAAAATGCCGCCAAGATTTCTTAATAGGGATTACCTATTTTCTCTATGTTTTTTCATCCTCGCACTTTTAAGCAAGTCAATGGCTGTTTCCCTTCCTGTTGTCCTGCTGATATTAGACTGGTATCCCTTTAAAAGAATTCACTCAGTGAAACATTTTTGGTCAATCTTCATCGAGAAGATCCCCTTTCTTTCATTGAGTTTTATTTCATCAATACTGACTATCCTTGCACAGAAATCGGGTGGTGCTGTAAAACCCTTGGAGTTCATACCGTTGTCAACAAGGATGCTTGTAGCTGCAAAATCCTTTATTGTTTATCTTGGGAACATGATATTGCCAATAGATCTCATACCCTATTATCCATATCCAAAAAATTCATCGCTTTTCTCATTAGAGTATCTTTCTGCAATTGTTCTTGTGGTTGGGATTACGACTGCTTGCGTGGTCATGACAAAAAAAAAGAAATTATGGTTGTCAGTCTGGGTTTATTATGTTGTAACCCTGATTCCAGTGATTGGTATTATTCAGGTGGGCGGTCAATCAATGGCAGACAGGTACGCCTACTTGCCTAGCCTTGGACCCTTCCTTCTAATGGGCGTAGCGATAGCATGGAGTTGGAGCAGGGCGAATGCCCTTAGGAGAAAGAGTGCTACCCTCAAACTATGCGGCATTTCGGCGTTTGTGTTCTTGTCGACAGCTCTGATATATTTGACCTTTAAACAGATGGGGATATGGAAAGACAGTATAACGTTGTGGAGCTACGTTATAGAAAAAGAACCTGAATCGGTATATTTTGCCTATTATAACAGGGCATGTGCCTTTGGGAAAATGGGAAAGTTCGACAAGGCAATCGAGGACTACAGCAAATCTATTGCATTAAACCAAAATAATTCTCAAGCATTTGTCAATCGGGGATTAATTTATCTCGATCTTGATCTGGTTCAACTAGCAAGTGCAGATTTAAATAGAGCCTGTGAATTGGGAGAGCTTTTCGGTTGCACCGCAGCACGCTACCTTAAAAAATAGGGATGGAAACCAATTTGATAGTTTGTTGTGACGTTCATTAAACTTATAAAACATTAAGGACATAGAACAGTTGCATATCTGAGACTATCACCTTAGAGCCAACACATTTCAGCATTGACATGAACCAACCAGACAAAAACCAGACAATAAGCATATTTCAGCGTGTGTCATATTGTCGTGGAGCTTTACAGAG
>DMNE01000397.1 GCA_003453735.1 Nitrospiraceae bacterium
TCCGTGACCTTCCAATAAGGAGTGGAGAGGAATCCTATTATTTCTCGGGATGACATCTTCACGAGTATAATAGAAAGGAAAAACGACATGAGAATATATTTTAGAGACCTCAGGGGGTAGTCGACAAATTCTGGAATAGCGCAATTTTTCCCGAATATCCTTCGCCCAACCCTCCAGACGGCATCAGACAGTGTGCCCACCGGGCATATCCATCCACAGAATGATTTCTTCAGGAGAGCCGACGACAGGAGCGCACCGCAAAAAAGAACCAGAGCGGCAGGGTGTACCGGATCAAAAATCCCCTTCGTAACCCAGAGTTTTAATGACATGAGTGCGCCTATGGGCATGAATCCTTCCACCGAAGGAGGACGGGTTACTGAGGGGTGTCTTCCCCGAATAAGGTCTTCAGCAAAAAGCGAGAAAGTGAAACCGGTATAGAGCACGAGAAGAAAGATAATCCACTGGACGGCGTAACGAACTTTTCTAACATACGAGCGATCAAACCTCATGGTCCATAATACAATTTCTCGACGTGACAGTCTATGATATATATCAGCAGTTTGAACAGCCAGTTTACGAGTCTATCTTTATGATTCCACTGTGGATAGCAAATTTAATCAAACCCGCACGGGTATGAATATCGAGCTTTTCGCTGATATTCGTTTGATGGGCTATGACCGTTTTGGCACTGATATTGAGCATATCCGCGATCTCTTTGTGCGTATATCCTTCAGCAATGAGCTTCAAAACCTGTTTCTCTCTGTCTGTAAGTTTCTCATAGGGATCCTTCATCGCTTCCTTTTTATCTTTGCCGAGATAACCCGCAACCACCTCTGCGGCAATGGAGGAAAAGAGATACGTCTCTCCCCTGCTAACCGCCCGTATGGCAGAGACGAGTTCGCTCCCCACTGCGCGTTTCAACAGGTATCCGGCAACCCCCGCTTTTAAAAAACGCGATATATATTCTTTGTCATCATATTGGGTAAGAACGAGTATCTTTATATCAGGTTTTACTTTTTTCAGTTCGATCGTCGCTTCGAGTCCGCCGAGTCTAGGCATCGCGATATCCATCAAGACCACGTCAGGATTGCATTTCTTGGCCTTTTCAATTGCTTCAAGGCCGTCCGAGGCTTCCGCAACCACCTCAATATCGTCAGTTAACTTGAGAAATGCTGCTATGCCTTCCCTAACGAGGGTATGGTCGTCAGCAATCAGAACTGTTATCTTAGCCGCCATGAATTTCCTGAGCCATCAGAGGAACCCCTAGCTTTATCTTTGTGCCGCTGCCCGGGGACGAAATTATCTGTAATGTACCGTCAATGGATGAAACCCTCTCCTTCATGCCGAGCAGGCCCAATCCCCTGCCGTCCTTGTTATAATGAAGAGTCTCTCTCAACAGGGCATCAAGGTCAAAACCCTCTCCATCATCTTCTATCAAAACAGTCACCAACTGGTCAGNNACAATCCTGAAAAGACTTATTTCGACCTCAGGGCTAAACCTCGTATCGGTCCCCCCGAAAGTCTTAAAGAAATATTTTATTCCTCTCGCGCTAAGATGGGTATCAAGGAGCCATTTTAGTGCCGCCTCAAGTCCCAGATCATCAAGAACTGAGGGCCTCAGGTTCTGAGTAATCGCATGTACCCCATCAAACGCATTCAAGACAATGCCCCGTACCTCTTCGATCTTCTCTCGAGAGATGCTTTCCGGATACAGTTTACAAATATCGAGCCTCATGAGGATAGCTGAAAGCTCCTGCAAGGTGACGTCATGGAGTTCTCTTGCGATCCTTTTCCGCTCCGCCTCCTGGCTTGAGATAATCTTTTTCAGGAGGTTTTGGATTCTTTCCCTGCTATCTTTTATCTGCTGAGTCCTTTCCTTCACCCTCGTTTCGAGTTCGATATTGTACCTCTTTACCTTTTCGATGGATTCAACCAATTTTAACCTCATGCTCTCAAAGCTCCTGCCGAGGATACCGATCTCGTCGCCCCCCTGAGGAAAGAGGGGGATCAACAGCTCACCGCTTGCTATTCGCTCGGTTGCACGGGTTAACTCCCGGATAGGGTTAACGATACTTCGACTGATGCCGAATGTCAGGATAAAAGCAGTCCCAATAAAGATGATGCTCAATGCAGTCAGAGTCCACTTCAATTTTACAACCGGCGCAAAAACATCTTTCTCAGGTTCCTGTATCGATACCCCCCACGGCGCTGCTTCGAGGGGGACAAAAGCCATCATATTTGTGGACTTCTCCCTCTCTGTGCCCTTGACATGACATTGATGGCAGCTTGTCACTCGTTCTTTCTTTGAAGTGATCAGCGAGTTGAAAAAGTTGTTGTAGTCACAATAGGTGAGCGCCCGCGAGGGATTTGATGACGCAACAACCACGCCGTTGGAATCGATGATATCAACAAACGTATTTCCCCCTATGTCTCGTAATCTGAGCAAGTTGGTCAAGAGCGGGTTTGTCGGATCAATCTCCCCCCCGACCACTCCGACATAGTTGCCACTTTTGTCTCTTAACGGCACAAGGATATAGAGAACCTTTCTCTTTACGGGCTCAATTGTATAGATATTCGATACCACCGGCCTTCCCATTGCAATCATCCTGCTGATCGGTTCTATACTCAGCAAATTAAGGGAAACATCCTTTATCCTTTGAGGATAGTTGAGAAGGACATTGCCTCCTGTGTCCATAAGAAAAATGCCGTCGGTAAATATGGAATACCGGTACGCATTGGCAAGGGCCTCCCTTTCCGGCGTGAAATCGTTGTCATGCAGATCAACACTTCCCGAGAGCGATATATCATAGAGACGGTTGATATTCTCATTTATAATGGTGTCTATATTATTACGGATAAGATGAGCAAGAGCGAGTCTCTTATTCAGTGTATCTTCGATGTTCTTCTGGATAAGATAATAGCTTACGGTACCAAAGCAGAACACCATTATAGATATGCCAAGCGTTGCCCCAAGCGTGATCCTTCTTTGCAGACCACCTATTTTTCTCCCCATAACACATTATAAACAAACATTGAAAAAAATGGAAAGGGAACGAAGAAGCGCGGGCTACTCACCTTTTCGGGCTCTTAAAGGAATCTGACCTTCTCTTGGTATCCCCTCTCATGATGCGAATGGATAATCTCATCGAGCTGTTTACCCTCAATCCTTGCAAGTTCGGCGGGATGTTCACGCACCATCCGTTCCCGTGATATATAACCGGTGAGTATGCTGGTATCAAGAGGGAAGATCTCCGGATTGAATACCGCGTTATAGATATGCCAGAGGGTAATAATGAGAAATATAAGGAATGCCTCGTTTGAATGCATCACCTTTGCTGCCGGGATGATTTCTCCGGGGAGAAATCGGGTGAACGCTACAGGGAACCACAGTACGGCCCCTGTTGCCATCATCACAAGCAAGCCAGTAAGGATTCCCCAGTATTCGAATTTTTGCTTATAGTTGTATCGATCACAATATGCCGGATGGCTCGTCACGCCCAGATAGTATTTCAGGTTAAGGCTCGCGTCGATGAAATCCTTTTTGGTGATCATTATCAGGGGTTCCCATTTCCTGAAAAGGATGCCGAATGACGCAACGAAGATATGCTCGATCAGCAGGAAAGCGAGGAACAACCCCGCCCCCCGGTGAATCAGCCTCACGAAATCGATTCCCCCCAGATACATGACCAGCCGCTGCGAGATATCGAGTCCATAAAATTTCTGGGAGAGCCCGGTCACTACCAGAATCACAAAGATAACGGCAAGCAGCCAGTGCTCGGCCATGCGATAGAAACTGAATCTCCTCATATAATCACCTTTTGATTTGTCCCCTCCCATCGCCCTATCCTTTCACCTATTGACCGCATAACGCCAAGCATGCAAAAGCACTTGGAGGATAATCCCGACTGCTAGAATAGGGAGAAAAATCGCATAGAGCAGGTTGATCAGGTAAACAAAAGGGGCCTTTTTCAGGCTTGGTTGATAATGAGAAAGCCATGCGTTCGGAAAATTCTGGTTTGCATGCGCGTGACACTGCTGGCACCTCTTCACAAGATTGGCTTTCACAACAGACGGATCCGCGCCTCTTGTGCTCACGATGTTATGGGTACCGTGGCAATCCGTACAGACTGCTATCTGCTTAGTGGGTTCATTCGTAAGCTCCCTCTGCTTTCGGTAAAAGGCCAAGGTAACACCATGGAAGTTCGCTAGATACGTTTTTACGACCTCCGTTGAAAGCCCATATTTCGCCATAATCGTTTTATTGCCATGGCAGCTGCTGCAGCGCTCTGGTATACGCTCGCGAAACTCTAAGGCAAGCGGATCCCTAATATCGTGCGCTGTATGGCAATCAGTACACACCGGGACATCGTTACTTTGTTCGTCAAAAAGCGCTCTGCCGTGAACACTTTGTGCATACACTGCAAATACCCGCGGGTGACATCTCTGACATCTTCTGGCTATCAAAGTCCTCTCTTTTTCAAAACGCGCCACGGAATGGAAGCCGTGGCAGTCGGTACACACCGGCGTACTAAGGTTCCCCTGACTGCGCTTGACATAATGGACACTTTCCATTGCCTTCGTATATTTGTCGAAGTGGCAGCGCCTGCACGTCTCTGCATTGGCTATAGTAAAATCGCGGATGCTCCTGAAGTTCCTCTGAGGGTGCTGTGAGGAGGTAAAACCGAAATGGCAGTCTGAACAACTGAGTTTATTATGCACAGAACTTCCAAACGAGGTGATGTCCATTTTCAGCGACACCCTTTCACCATTTCTGCATTCCATGCACATCTCGCGGTTATGGCACTGCATGCAATAATCCTCTTCATTTTTCACTGGCCTGACGTCTGCTGGCGCTACTGAGTGGGCACCGTGACAGTTCGTACAGGGATGGGGTATGCCCTCATCTTCCTCCTTCAATAATCCGACATGAATGGATTTTGTTTTTATCCGCTCATAGGTGTGGCACTTTCTGCATACACGAGAGGATTTTATCCTGTACTGCTCCATACTCCGGAATCTTCTATTGGGATGGTTCTCGCTGGAAAAATCGCTATGACAGTCGAAACAGGTCAGGGACTTGTGAACAGAGGCATTAAACTTTTCGCTGTCTACATAAGCTGCCACGGAATCACCGTTCTCAAATTTTTTTATGATACCTCTTTTCCCGTGACACGCCAGACACTGTTGTGTCTCGGCCGACAGGTCGCTGCCTTTTGCATACGCGACATCTGCAGCAACAAAAACAACGATGAACAACAGAGGCAGCACCAGGTAAATTATATCCTTTCTCCCTTGCATGTTCACCGCCCTTGTCGAAAAGGTATATGGTTGAAGAGCCCTCATGCCTTCCCTCCCAGCGTTCCACGGGAGGGATACCTGCCAACTGAGGTATCCCTCCCCTCTCCCTTCAACAACTCATATCTAATGTTCCTCATAACCCGCTTCGGCCCTGAGAATAGGCATACGGTTCAGAATCCAACGGAATATAAGGATGTGTATCGTAGCGATACACAGGACGACAGCAGCTTCCCGCCAGGGGGGAATGATATGATGAAGGTGATGCGGGAGCTGCCAGTTCAGCGTCACGATCGATACATTGAGGCGATTCACGATGACCCCGATGACGGCGAAGACGGCAGCGAAGCGGACTACACCTACGCGGCTCCGCTTCACTCCATACGTGAAGATGAGCGCAGGAAGAAGAACAAAGCCGAGCAACTCAACAAGGAACCAGTAGCCGTACGGGGTGTTCAGAAGCCCCCAGTTGTCGTCATGGGCTATACTGATCAACTTCAGTGTAAAGTACACGTACATGCCGATACAGGCTGCCTT
>DMNE01000017.1 GCA_003453735.1 Nitrospiraceae bacterium
CCGCTCACTTCTATGGCATCAATCTCTCCCTTGTCCAGCAAGCGGGCTGCATAGACGGCATCGCTTAAATCGAGCCCGCCCTCAAGATTGTCGGATCCGTTCAATTTGGCGAAAATAGGAAAATCAGATCCTACCTCAAAACGAACACAGTGATAAACTTCCAGAAGAAAACGGCATCGGTTCTCCACAGAGCCGCCATAACCATCCGTTCTTCGGTTCGTTAGAGGGGAAAGGAACTGGTTCACGAGATAGCCATGGGCTGCATGGAGCTGGATTGCGTCAAAGCCATACTCCTTTGCCCGTCGGGCACCATCGCCAAAAGCCAGTACAATTTCATCTATATCCTTTTTAGTCATTGCTTCAGGTTCTTCAGGAAATTGTTCGACCTTTACAGCGGAAGGAGCAAGAGGACGTCTCCCTGCCATTTCTGTCGTCGTCTGACCGCCTGCATGGACGAGTTGGATGCATATCTTACCGCCTTCGTTATGGACCGCTTCGGTAAGGGTTCTCATGTCAGCGGCAAAATCGTTCGTATGGATTCCCATTTTCCCAGGCAACTGTTTACCGTCCGGTCTGACAAACGCGTAACCGGTGATGATTAAGCCGATGTTGCCTGCGGCGAGATCGCGGTAGCAGGAAATAAGCTTTGCTGTGGGACGTCCGTCCTTTGCGCACATGCCTTCCCATGTCGCGGATCGGACAAACCTATTACCGAGTGTCACACCATTGATTGTCGTTGTTTCGAAGAGTTTTTTCATGTAGTATCCTCTTGTAGATTATTTTATTGAAACTGCTCCATCCTGCTTCATCATGTTGAAAAGAGCCTTACACCCAGAGTGCGTTCTCCGAAGAAATCTACTGCATGTGCCAGCCGTGACTCACCACGATCGGCTGACCGGTCAATGCGTTTGAGGGAAACGACGCCAGAAACAGAGCCACGCGGGCAACATCTGCAGTGGTTGTGAACTCGCCGTTGACAGTCCCCTTGAGCATGACCTTCTCGATAGCATCATGTGCCTCTCGTTCGTTCCGATATCGACGGTGCGTGACCTATAGACAATCCAAGACCTGGCTTTGATTTTGTTCGTACCTAAGCAAGATAACGCCTCTTGCCTGTCCATATTTACAAGGTATCACAGGCATTTTTCCCTGTCAATGCCGATTCGGTCTGACGGAGATTGGACCGAAGTCAAACTTAGTTACTCCTGCACAAGGAAACAAGACTTTACCCGCCATAACGACAACAGAAGAGGATCACAGTATCGGAATGCGCTTTACCTTTTGCTGAAGTGGAACGCTCTGCAAGCCCATTTTAAAAAGTCTCTTGGTTCAAAAAGTTAGAAAAATCCCAAAACTGNNTGAAGTGTTTCTTTCCGGAAGTAACCTGATGCCTGTGGCACAACAACTACAGTGAGGACTACAGAAAGAGGCGCTTTGTCAGCCTATTCTTTTATTCTCGAAAGTCTGTAGGTCACAAAACCATCCGGACAAATGACATCGACGTGTTCAGCCTTCTCCCACTCCATCTTCTCTGACCATCGCATGGCAAATGCCATTGGATGCACGGCAGCAAATGCGCGGCCGCACATCCCTCCAGGTTCCGGTGTTCGAGCAGCAAGGATGTATATTTCGCCCTTTCGGCATTTGGCTGAACCCGGGCAAGTCCCGGATTCACCGCGGATGTCGACAGCTTCACATTTTATCTTATAATTAGCCATTCATCCACATCGCTTTTTTTTGAGCAACGAATATGATAAACATCCTTCGTACTTCACATAATTATATCACTCCCTTGAAATGTACGCTTTACCATGGTAAACATTTCAATCCTGCGCAGCAGGCATCGGCATATAGCGGGGTACGTGGTCAGCGCTTCGGTACCGCCCCCCGAGGCAACTATGTCCATATGGGCCGATGCGGCCTCATACCTGACGCGAAGTCTCTATGCTGAATTCCATCTCGTCTGCAAAAGGGTTAAATTCTAATGATACAGCACGATGATTATAAAACCAGCTAACATTAACAGGGTTCCCATAAAACGCTCTTTTATCCCCGATTCTTTAAAAAAAAGGTAGCCGTAAAAGACCCCTATCAAAAGGCTTAGTCTTTTAACCGAAATCATATAGGCAACCCTGGTAAGACTCATTGCCGTCATATGGGTTAAATTCATGAACGAATCGAGCATGCCTGGAGCTATTGTCGCCCTGATTGCACCTTTATTAAAATGTCCCCGTGATTTAAACAGCGCTACGGGAGTAAATAGTACAAATAGCATGATGTAATAAAAGATGCCGAAAAAAACTGGGGATGAGTGTTCGATAGCTCTCTTGCCTAGGGTGGAAGTGAAGCTATAAAGGAAGGCGACGGCTATCATCATGATTGCCCCTTTTTCTTTCTTTATTGCTGTAAATGGCGCCAGAATGCCTTCGCTGAATTTCCTGATATTTAGCATGTAGCCGCCGGCGGCGATGCACAACACTCCGAAAGCGCCGGGCAGCGATATGCTCTCGCCGAGGACAAGATAAGGGACAATGATGAGGAAGACGGGGGTGAGCGAAAGGAACGGCAAACTCAGACTCAATGGAGAGGCCTTCAATGCCTTTGTGTAGAGTATGAAAGCAGCGATTTCCAGAGGCAAAGCCGTAAGGACAGTTCTATAAAATGTGTTGTCAAGATGTGGAACAGGGATGAAGAAGAGAAGCGCTACGAGGACAGGCAGCGAGAATATGAGTCTGAGCCAGGCAATGAGATAAACGTTATGAACAGACAGTGCCCTCTTGGTCAGCGCGTCGCCAGTTGCAAGCAAAAAGGCTGAAGCCAGGCCCAGAAGTATCCACAGATTAGTCATTTATCTATTTTAAGATTTTAGACTCAGGCATCTATATGACCACTTCGCTACATGGCACCTCTTGATTTAGGGCAACAACTTTCATTTGTTCTCAGTATAGCACGACTGCCAAGAAAGGAAGTAGTCAACACAGGGCCTAAGGCGACCTGGGGACTTTCACGAAGGGGCGTGGTTATCCAGGCCCCTCTTTGTACTGAGATTACAGCGCTTGGGGATCAGGCTCACGTCAAGGCAAACAGACATGTAGCGCATGGAAACGAAATAAAGTAATGAATTCATAGATGTAGCTGTAGGACACATTTTGGGAGTACATTAAATCTTTCTGCTTCAGCATTCCCGCGTGACGAATAGGATATATAACGAGCTAACTGTCCGACAGATAATAATTAAATATCTTTTTTTATGAGACTATGTAGCCGCTAACAAGCGTAAAGGAATAAAAATTGCTTCTTTTTTGTGGGAGCGTATGTTCGATTAGTGTACAAAGGGTGCGTAATCTCATCCAATAAACAGAAGCCAGTAGTGGTTGCATTCGAGAGATGGCAGAATTAAAAGGCTTTGAAAGAGACTCCAAGAGCGCTGAGGAGATGTTGCAGTTGACCCGATTTACAGTGGACAATGTCGCCGATGCTGTCTACTGGATGGACTCCAAGGCTCAGATAGCCGATGTGAACGAGACTGCGTGCAGCATGCTAGGCTATACGCGCGAGGAGTTGCTTAACCTCACTGTGTTCAACATCGATCCGGACTTCACGGCGGAAAAATGGGTAGAGGCCTGGGATGCGCTCAAGGGCCAAGGCAAGATGACGCTCGAGACCAAGCACCGAACGAAAGACGGGCGAATTATACCCGTGGAAATTATGGCCAACTACGTCAGCTTTGGTGGTAGAGAACTCGACTGTGCATTCGCTCGTGATATCACCAAGCGGAAGCTTGTTGAGAAACGGTTGGAAGCCTCACTCAGAGAAAAGGAAACCCTTTTGCGAGAACTCTATCATAGGACAAAAAATAATATGCAAGTTATTTCCAACCTTATTGACCTTCAAGTAGTATCAGTCGTTGATGAACAAACGGTGAAATTATTCAGAGAAACTCAAAACAGAATCAAAGCTATGGCTCTTGTACATGAGAAACTCTATCAATCTAAAGACCTATCAAACCTAAATCTGAAAGATTACGCAAGTGATCTCGCAAATGCTTTGCTGGAAAGCTATCGGCTGAGTGCAGACAGAATATCTTTTAAACTCGATGCTGAAAATATTTCCGTATCGATTGATACCGCTACCCCATGCGGACTGATTATAGCTGAACTGATGTCAAATGCTCTTAAGCATGCTTTCCCCAGCGGTCAACGAGGAGAGATCAGCTTAGCATTACACCAGTCAGAAGAAGGGGAGATAGATATACGTTTCAGCGATAATGGGATCGGCTTGCCAAAGGGCTTTGGTTTTAGAACTACGAGATCCTTGGGATTAAATCTTGTAAAGAATCTGACTGAGAAACAGCTTATGGGAACAATTGAACTGAACGCAGACCACTCAACAGAGTTCCACATAAAATTCAAAGAACCACTATATAAAAAAAATGGATAAAGCAATTAAGAAAAAGATATTGATAGTAGAAGATGAAGTTATTGAAGCTATGTTCCTAAAGAACATCTTGGAACTATGGGGTTATGAGGTATGTGAAATTACAACATCGGGGGATGACGCTATTACGGAAGCCGAGACAGAGAAGCCGGATTTAGTATTAATGGATGTACACATACCTGGAACACTAAACGGGATTGAATCTGCCCACATGATCCGCTCTCAGGCTGGGATACCTATTATTTTTATGACTGGATATTCAGATGAAGAGACAAGACAAAAGGCACGTAGTGCGCAACCAGCTGAATATTTCATCAAACCGCTCAATTACGACAAACTGAAAGACGCGCTGAAGTCTATAATTCATTAAAAAAAGGACATGTACGAGGAATGCAGCAATGGAAGGCGGTTTTTTTATCGGCAACAGATATAAGGCCAAACCTATGTCGGTATCAGTTAGCAGGTGAACTTTGTGCCGACCGCAGACAACCTCGGTCTGCCTTGGATCCGGCAAGCACGACGACGGGAATACGCTTCAGTCCGGCATGGTTATGCCCCCTTTTTCTTTGGAAGGGTAAAATAAAATGTTGCGCCCAGTCCAATGGCTTCTTCGGCCCAGACCGCCGATCCCCTCCGACTTGCCAAGGAACAGATATCCGCCGGGATTCAGCGCGAAGGTGAACAGCGGAATGAGCTTCTGTTGGGTGTCGGTATCCAGATAGATCAAAAGATTGCGGCAACTGATGAGGTCCATCTTGGAAAAGGGAGGATCGGTAATTAAGTTTTGGACAGTGAAGACCACCGACTTGCGGAGCGACTTGCTGACCTGGTAGCCTTGGTCTTCCCTGATGAAGAACCGTGATAGACGTTCTGGCCCCACATCCACAGCTATGCTCTCCGGGTAGATGCCCTGGCGGGCGAATTCCAACGCCTCTTCATCGATGTCCGTGGCGAATACCTGCATGGGACAGTTCTTGCGGACCTCGGTAATTTCTTCCATCATCAGCATGGCCAGGGAGTAAGCCTCCTCCCCGGAGGAGCAGCCGGCGATCCAGATCCTCAATGGCTCGTCGGCCTGTTTGGAACGGACCAGCGGGGCTATAGCCTTCTGCCGGAGGTCCTTGAAAGCCTCCGTGTCCCGGAAAAACGAGGTGACGTTGATAAGCAGGTCCTTGAACAACTGGGTCACCTCATCGGTGTCCTGCCGAAGCAGGTCGTAATATCGGGCAACGTCAGAGATACGATGCAGGCCCATGCGGCGTTCGACACGACGCAGGACCATGCTCTTCTTGTAGAATCGAAAATCGCGGCCCCTTTGGGTCATCACCAGGGACAGAATGTCCTGAAGGCCTCCGGGTTTTCCTGTGCCCTCAAGGACGGCCTCCGGCTCTCCACCTCTGACATAAGGATGCCAGGGATAGGTCAGGAGAGCTTCAGGCATACGGTTCGGTGAAAGAACGAAATCCACCAGCCCTGTGGCGACCGCACTGCGAGGCATGTCGCCAAATTGGGCCGTCTGCGGGTCCTGCGCGATGACCAGCCCGCCTGCGCCACGGACTGCCCGCGCCCCCAGGGTCCCCATCCGAACCTGCCCCAGAAAAGACGATGCAGATCGCACGTTCCTGGCGGTCCTCCGCCAATGAGCGAAAGAAGAAATCGATGGGCATTCGAATACCGCCATGTTTGATAGGCTCGACCAGGTGCAGAACTCCTTCGCGGATCTCCAGGTACTGATTGGGCGGAATGACATAGACACAGTTGGCTTCAACACGCGCCTGGTCCCGGGCTTGAACAACCCTCATGCACGTATGCTGGGCCAGGAGTTCCGGCAACAGGCTCTCATGGGTGGGGGCCAGATGCTGGATAACTACAAAGGCGGCCCCACTGTCATCGGACATGGCTGTGAAGAAGGTCTTGAAGGCTTCTAATGAGCCGGCAGAACCGCCCATGCCGACCACGGGGATGCCTGAAGCAATATCGATCGATTCGGGTTCAACATCGGGCATCGTCGGCATGCCGGACCCGCCTTCGGCCTCGGGTGCGCCTGACTGCCTCCGCTTCTTACTATGCTGCTGTTTAACTTTTTCATCACGGGTCCGCCTCTATTCCCTTTTGTGGGTTTCGCTCCGTACCATGCATAGGCTTTTTGTTCGCTCCACCGACAAGTTCCCAAATAGTGGAGAAAATCGATATACCACGGCTTTCTCCGTTCCTTTCAGATTTTCCACATGACCTGACAATTATTATGCGGAGCCAGTATTTTCGGATTGACAAGCAGACTTTGGTACAATTCGACAGCTCTGAAAATTCTAAAAAAAAATAAAATCAAAGGCCTTACCCCTGAATAGCCATTTGTAGTCACTATTATAGCAGATTCAAAAAGGTGTGACGTTCAGGAAGGGCAGTAGACTGCCCACAAACTGGCGGAAGAAGCAATGTTAGCATCGCTCGAGGACGTGCCAAAAGCACCTCTGGGACGGCCCTCGCAGACAAGGTATGTTTTGTCGAATGGCGGGCTAGAAAAATAAAAATGTCGACCGCATTCCTAGAAAAATCGCTGGTTGCAGTATAATTTAATAAAGGCTTCATAATACTAGAGTGCCTTTTCTTATGAAATTCATTCAATCAATGGTACTTACCTGAACAAAGGATTTAGGGGAAGATAGATGCGAGACGCGATTGCCGTCACCGAGAAGGGAACCGGAAGTCAGAGACATCCTACCGGCCTATATGTCCTTTTTTTTACGGAAATGTGGGAGCGGTTTTCCTATTACGGAATGCGGTCACTGCTGGTGTACTACATGATCAAGCACCTGCAGTTCACGCAGGAACGATCGTCGGAGATTTACGGGCTCTATACCGGGTTTGTCTACTTCACCCCGCTCTTCGGCGGTATGCTTGCTGACCGGCTCCTCGGGCAGCGGCGAACCGTGATCCTGGGAGCCGTGCTCATGGCTATCGGACATTTCCTGATGGCCGTTGAGCGCACGTTCTTCCCGGCACTGATCTTCCTGATCCTCGGAAACGGGGCCTTCAAGCCGAATATCTCGACACAGGTCGGGGCGCTGTACCATCAGGGCGATCATCGTCGCGACCGCGCATTCAGTGTCTTCTACATGGGAATAAACCTCGGGGCGTTCTTTTCACCTCTCGTGTGCGGAACTCTGGGTGAGAAAATCGGGTTCCACTGGGGCTTTGGCTGCGCTGGCGTCGGCATGGTGGTCGGGCTTGTCGTGTATCTCCGGGGCCAGAAGTACCTTGCTCCCGATCTGATCATGCAAAAAAAAGGATCTAAACAACGGACGTCTTCAGAACCGATGACGCATGAGGATTGGCTGAAGATCGGTGCGATTTTCGTTATGATGGCTCTGAGCATCCTCTTTTGGAGCGTTTACGAGCAACAGGGCAACACGATGGCGCTCTGGGCCGATGCCTATACTGATCGGATGATCTTCGGCTGGGAGATGCCAGCCTCGTGGTTTCAATCTTTCAATCCACTCATGATCTTTATGTTCGTTCCGCTGCTGAACATCTTCTGGGGGTGGCAGGACCGAGGCGGAAAAGAACCTTCGAGCATCGCCAAGATGGGAACCGGCTGCATCCTGCTTGCCGCAGCTTTCCTGATCCTGATTCTGCCGGCCCGGGAACTGGCGGTCAACCCCAAGGCGAGCCTCTGGTGGCTCGCGGCCTGTGCGTTGGTGCTGACGATCGGGGAGATCTATTTTTCACCGATCGGTCTGTCCTTGGTGACCAAAATAGCTCCCGCCCGAATAGTCTCCATGATGATGGGCGTCTGGTTCCTCTCGAGCTTTTTTGGCAACTACCTGTCGGGCTATCTTGGAACGTTCTGGGAGAAAATGTCCAAGGAGAATTTCTTCCTGCTGATGTTCGCCCTGTCCTTCGCGGCTGGACTTGCGTTCTTTGCCCTCCTAAAGCCTCTGAAAAAAGCGATCGGACATGGCAAACAGACCGCTACGGATGTGTGATATGGAATCCACCTATCATTCCTTTTTCCATATCTTTTGATTACAACTTCAAATGGTCACTCCAGAAGGTCAGGCGAGGGGAAAAATAAACAGGCTGCTCTACAGGTGCACTATTTTTCTAAGTGCTTTTTTGCTTTTCCAGATCCAGCCGATGATCGCGAAGATGATTCTTCCCTGGTTCGGTGGATCTGCCGCTGTCTGGATCACGGCCATGCTGTTCTTCCAGACCGCACTCCTCATAGGCTACCTCTATGCACACTGGTCCATCCGCTCGCTCAGTCCTAAAACACAGGCTACGGTGCATGCATTCTTGCTTGGAACGAGCTTCCTTTTGTTACCGGTGACCCCTGCAGTCTCATGGAAACCAACAGGCAGTGAAAAACCGCTTATATGCATCTTGGGACTGCTGACAGTCTCCGTAGGGCTTCCTTACTTCCTTCTGTCGACTACCAGCCCCCTCCTTCAGGCGTGGTATGTTCGAAAATTCCAAAAAGCTCTTCCGTACCGTCTCTTCGGGCTCTCGAACATTGCGTCGCTCATGGGACTTTTGGCTTATCCTTTCCTCGTGGAGCCGGCAGTGACGCTTCGGCAGCAGTCGCAAGGCTGGTCGATTGCCTATGCGGTTTTTGTGATCCTCTGCGCGGTCGTAGCTGTCTGCAGTAGTAGGAGTGAGAAGACCGTTTCATGCGCATTACCGGAGGAAGACATAGTGGACAAGGCCGACTGTCCCCCGCCTCGGATACGTGCGCAAGTGATGTGGCTGCTCCTTGCGGGTTGCGCCTCTTCACTTCTACTCGCAGTAACGAACCATATCACACAGAACGTGGCATCTATCCCGTTCCTATGGATCGTTCCCCTGAGCCTGTACCTCCTCACCTTCATACTTTGCTTCGACTATGAGCGCTTATATCACCGAAAGGTTTTCATTTGGCTCCTAATGGTCGCCCTCGGCGGAATGGCTTACGGTCTCGCCACGTGGGACTCTCACTCTAGTCTGAAGCTGGTCATCCCTGCCTTCTCGGGGGGATTGTTCCTTTGCTGCATGTTCTGCCATGGAGAGCTGGTGCAGCGCAAACCAGCACCGCAGTACCTTACGTCGTTTTATCTCATGCTAGCGCTTGGCGGTATGCTCGGCGGAGTGCTCGTGGGCCTGGTGGCGCCGAGCGTTCTGCCAGGATTTTTTGAGCTGACTTTCGCCCTTATCGCTTGCGCAGTGATTTTGCTCTTTATTGTTCCCTGGCGGCAGTGGAAGATCACTGCGGTCGCGAGCCTTGTTGTTGCTATCGCTATTGTTGTCGCAGGATATTCTTATCTGTCAGCTTATCGAGGGTCGGCGAGAGTGATGGAGAGGAACTTTTACGGGGGACTCCGAGTCTTGGAATATAATGCGGGTACGGAGAATGAGGCGAGAGTGCTCGTTCATGGAACCGTAAATCATGGAATGCAGTTTACCGCTCCGAAACGGCGCCGCGAGCACATAACGTACTACGGACAAGAATCGGGCGTGGGTCTGGCAATGAAGGCCCTCCGCAGTTCTCCGCTCAGGGTTGGTGTCATCGGCCTCGGCGCGGGCTCTTTAGCAGCCTATGCGGGCCCCGGCGACGTGTTTCGCTTCTACGAAATCAATCCGCTCGTCGAGGAACTTGCAAGGACTGAGTTTAGCTACCTTCGCGACGCACCCGGGAAGGTTGACGTGGTAATGGGAGACGGCCGCCTTTCCCTTGAGCGGGAGCCAGACCAAGACTACGACCTTTTAGTGATCGACGCATTCTCCGGTGACTCGATCCCGGTGCACTTGCTCACCCAGGAGGCTATGGAACTCTATTTCCGCCATCTGAAGCCGACCGGTATCCTTGCACTCCATATCGCCAATCAGCACCTCGAACTGGCCCTCGTAGTGGAACAATTGAGCCGATCGCTCGGCAAGCATGCAGTATTGATAGAGAATGCTGAGGATGCTGGCCGTTATATCAATTCGACCCGATGGGTGCTCATTGCTTCAAGGCCCTTCTCTTCGCCTGACATCCTGGATGCTGCGAAGGACCTTCCTTCCCGGCCTGACCTCCGTATCTGGACTGATAACTATAGCAACCTGTTTCAGGTTCTCAAATAGGGGTGACCACAAAATTGGTATATTACGTAGGGAAAGTCAAAATTAAGTCCGTCAAATCAGGAAGTTAGTTTTTGCGGCAAAATTAAGAAATGCAAATCCAACAAAGCCAGATTCAGATTGTTTGCCTGAGTCCTCTGATCATGAGGTTGAGCCAAGATCTACCGCACTCTATAATCCTAACTAACTAGAAGAAGAGACGTGACCGAGGCAGCTTCAAGTAACTCTGGGCATAGGGATGATTCCCTCAGAAGAGTCCCTTGGGCGCGTTCATGCCGAGATGCTGATATGCGTGCCTTGTCGCAAGACGCCCTCTCGGCGTCCTCTCAAGCAACCCTTCTTGCAGGAGATACGGCTCATAGACATCCTCGAGAGTGTCCCGTTCTTCTCGGAGCGCTGCTGAAATGGTCTCTATGCCCACAGGCCCTCCATTGAATTTTTCTATGATCGTTGACAAAAATTTCCTGTCCATTTCGTCTAGGCCCCTTTCATCGATATCAAGGGCGAGCAGTGAGTGTCGGGTTATATCGAGATCCACAGTGCCGGTTCCCCTCACCTGGGCGAAGTCCCTGATGCGTCTCAGGAGCCTGTTTGCGATTCTCGGCGTTCCCCGCGAGCGCCTCGCGATCTCAAATGCGGCATCATCGGATATCTCTACAGCGAGGATGCTCGCGGTCCGGGCGAGTATTGTTTTGAGTTCATGGGGAGAGTAAAATTCGAGCCTGTTAATGACCCCGAAGCGGTCACGCAGGGGAGATGTCAAGAGCCCTGTTCGAGTTGTGGCGCCGATGAGGGTAAATTTCGGAAGGTTTAACTTCAATGTCCTCGCGTTGGGACCCTGGCCGATGATGATATCCAGTTGATAATCCTCCATAGCCGGATACAGGACCTCTTCCACAATTCTCGGCAGACGATGAATCTCGTCGATAAAGAGTATATCCATCTCCGAGAGATTGGTGAGGATGGCGGCAAGATCTCCCGGCCTTTCGAGCACAGGGCCCGATGTCGTTTTTATGTTTACCTTCAGTTCATTTGCGATGATGTTTGCGAGGGTAGTCTTACCCAGTCCCGGTGGTCCGCCGAACAAGACATGATCTAAGGATTCATTCCTCTGCATCGCAGCGGAAATAAATACCTGAAGATTTTCCTTTATCTTTTCCTGCCCCACAAAGTCGGCAAAAGTCCTCGGTCTGAGCGCAGCCTCAAAGTTTTGGTCTTCCTGATTCTTGATCGGACTTATCTCTCCGCTTGGGCCAGAGTCATCTATCCGTTTCAATCATTCCTCCCCCCGGTGAGATATCTGAGGGATTCCCTCAGCAGATCTTCTATTTGCGTGAACCCTTTCTTCAGTGCCATTTCAAGAACTTCCTGCGCCTCCGATTTTTTGTACCCGAGATTCATCAAGGCAGAGAGGGTATCTTCAAACACCCTGTCCTTTGGCTCCTGCGCGGCAGGTAGTTTCTCTTTCAACTCAAGGATAAGTCTATGGGCAGTCTTTTTCCCGAGCCCCGGAATTCTGCACAACATCGCAACATCCTCTGTATCTAAAGCATGAAGGAAATCCTTCACCGGAATCCCCGAGAGGATATTCAGGGCCATCTTTGGTCCGACCCCGGAGACTCCGAGCAGTGTTGTGAAGATCTTCTTCTCGTCCTCGGAGGGGAACCCATAGAGTTGGAGGGCATCCTCACGGACATGCGTATGCACATAGAAAAAGACTTCGGAACCTTCGATGGGCAGCGCTGACAAGAGATTTATCGGGACATTGACAAGATACCCGACGCCGCCTGCTTCGACAATCACGTTGTCAGGCTTTTTTGATAGGAGTCTTCCTCTCAGGGAGCCGATCATCTGAAGCCGGTCTGCAGTCCGGAGTTTTTTACCTTTACTTTGCCGATGAGGGTAGACTGAAGGGCATCGTCGCGACAGGTCTTAAACCTCAGGCTATTCAGATGACAGATTGAAAGAGCGAGTGCGTCAGCGCTGTCAGGGGACAGAACTGGTTTCAGATTCAGTATTGCCCGGACCATCTCCTGGACCTGTCTCTTTTCCGCCCTGCCGTAGCCAACGAGGGCCTTTTTTACTTCCAAGGCGGTGTACTCGTAAATGGCGAGTCCCTCTGATGTTGCTGCAAGCATCGAGACACCCCGTGCATGTCCGAGATGTAAGGCAGCCTTCACGCTCTTTGCGAAAAAAACCTGTTCGATGGCTGCCTGACCCGGTTTATACTGCCTAATAATGTCAACGAGTGCGTCGTAAGTCTCTTTTACTCTTTTGGGAAACGGGTCGCGGGGCGATAACTCGATTCTTCCCGATGCGACATAGCTATACGCACCCCGCCCGTTGCGACTGGTCCCGAGTTCGATTATCCCATACCCGCAAATACGGCTACCCGGGTCTATGCCGATGACCCGTAAGCAGTCACTGCTTTTGTTGCTATCCCTTTCTGGGTGTCTCAAAGAGTATTTCTTCAACCATCTGGCAGAGGACATGACCGAGAGTGATGTGCGCCTCCTGAACTCTCGCAGTATTATCGGAGGGGACAACGAAGGAAATGTCGGCCTTTGAAGCAAATTTTTCCCCTTTGGCACCGGTAAACGCTATGGTTTTGAGTTTCCTCCTCTTCGCCGTGTCCATCGCCTTCAGCACGTTCAGCGAATTTCCGCTGGTGCTCATGGCAATTACTACATCCCCCTCCTCTGACATCGCCTTGAGTTGTCGAGCGAAAATTTCGGAATAGTCATAGTCATTGGCAATGGATGTCATGACGGCAACATCGGTGGTAAGGGCTAGCGCAGGAAGTGCCGGGCGCTCTCTCTTGAAACGGCCCACAAACTCTGCAGCCATATGCGAGGCATCTGCCGCGCTTCCGCCGTTACCAAAGAGGAAAAGTTTCTTGCCCTCATGAAAGGCCATTGCTATCATCTTCGACGCGGCAACAACTGCCTCGACGTTTTCTTTCCCAAACTGTTCCTTTATGCGGACACTTTCTTCGAAGGCCTTGAGTATCTTATCTTTCATCGGGGCGCTCTGGTCCTTTTGAGACTTTCTGCATTGACACCGTTCTTAGACTAAACGATGCATCATTTCAAAGTCAAGGACGTGATAAGCAACTGTCCCGAAGGAGTATTGTGCCCCATAAACCGTGTGGTAAAGGCATTACCGTATGCCATGTGCCTCTGCCCATGAAAGCACGTAAGATGAGGACCGTTATGGCCAATAAAGACGATGCCTACAATATCGTGAGAGACAGAAAACGCAAAGAGAGGGTCAAACAGCGATGTTTCCGGAAACGATGAGTAGCAGAGTTTTCATGAGATTGCGCCGAAGAATCAGTGTCCTGTCGGGGTCTGTTGGGCGCTTTTAATAACAGGATATTACTTGTGTGAATAGCGGATGCAAGAGGAGCTTTGCTGAGATCCAGAAAAAGAATGAAACGTTGCTGTCTGCTCAAGCCGCATCAATAGTTTTGGTCTGTTCCGCATACCTATAGAGACCTGACGAGTCGGTGCGAAAAGGACAGTCTTTCCGGTTTGAATCCCTGCAATATCTTTGCACAATAAAGGGATCGAGAATAAAACCCCCAACCCTACAACATGGCAGAAGCCATTGTCTAAAATGACAGCATCCCATGATTGCCTCCCCTTAAATGCCCTAATGACCTTTCTTGAAATGCAGTATTTTTTTGAGGATACGCCCAAGTTTACTTTCTGCTGTTGACTCATGCAACGACGGATAAACAGTGATCCTGCCATCCTTTGTCACTTCATAGCTCTTATTATGTTTTTTCACTGAGTCGCTCCATGACGGTTCGATTCTCTCCATGCGAAATACCAAATCCAGTTCCACTAACGGATGGATATCCAGCTAGATACGTACAAAGACTATAATCTTCAGTAAAACAGTAAGTCTCCAGTTTGTTGATGCTGGGAACATACTTTGGTTCTGATGCGACGCACACCCCGATATATCCCTCCTTAAAGTATGGACAACTCATAGATAGCTCCGTTATCGCACTATTTCGCAAGCATCCAAAACTTCCAGTTTGATCTTCACGGCAGCGCTCAGCAGAAAAAAAGGACATTTTTTGTGGACTTGCTCTTACAGTATTCCCGAAGTTGAGAATCGCTTGGCACGTAAACCGCCGTTTAATCCGTCCTGCACGCTGCAACAGACCAGAAACCTAAATGAGGGCATCTGATCATTTCCCCCAAATGGTAGGTGAAACTTTTATGCTACATTCTATCTTGCTTTTCTCTCTCAGTCTATCAGCAAAAGCCTGATCTTTTTGTAAGAAATTCTGCCGACATTTATCAGTTTTAGTCCTACGCATCATATGGTTGTTGCATGATCAGTTTTTAGTTCTGGCAGCTCGTCCTCGAGCTGAGTTGACGTAAATTTGATGAAAGTTTTTTATGCAAATTTCAGCGGGTGAGGTTTGTTTTAATTTCGTAGTAGGAGAAAGCAAGTGAGTCCAGCATACCAGATCTCGCCCCATGTGCAGATTAGGCATGTACTTTAATCACAGATCATTGCTACTGAAGACATCACCCAAGCGAGGTTGCCTGCACGCACCTTCTAGCACGATTATTATTTCCAGCTGCTTATCTGCAATTCAGACAGTAGGAAAAAGGGGTAAGATTTTCCTGCCAGTGCTCCATTCGCTAAGTTCCTGAGCTACTTTTTTTTCGAAGCCTATCTTTTTTTTCTTGACATTTGCTTTTATGTATGCTAGTATTGATTTCAACATGCATATTCGAAAGAACAGGCAGTCCCTCAGCCGCCTCCGTCTGCAATTGCGGCGCCTCCTGGCGGAAATGGAGCATGCTGTCGAGCCCATCTTCGGAGGCGATCCGTTGGTCAAAGGCAGCGTCTATGAAATGGCCAGAAAGTGTGGGAACCCCTCCTGTAGATGCACGCGGGGACAACTGCATAAGAGCATAGTCTTAAGCTGGAGCCACCAGGGAAAGACCCGGCTTATGTCTCTTCCTGCCGAAAGGATCGCGGAACTACGCGCCAAGAGTGAGGAGTATCAGCGTTTTCGCAAGGCGCGGGCACGGGTAGCAGCAATCAGCAAGGAGCTCTTGAGCGTAATCGACCGAATGGAAAAGCTCCGTCGGGAGCAACCCTGACATGGCAGATGAGCCTGTCCATCAAAGCTCATCTGCCATGCTCTATGAGCGCAATGACGCATTGGTGGTGGAGGCGTTTC
Organism: Nitrospiraceae bacterium; assembly: GCA_003453735.1. Classification (GTDB taxonomy): domain Bacteria; phylum Nitrospirota; class Thermodesulfovibrionia; order Thermodesulfovibrionales; family UBA9159; genus UBA9159. The sequence continues at coordinate 15,746 of DMNE01000017.1, forward strand.
GCCGTGGCGAATTCGATTATCTCGAAGGAGTCGGAGAGGTCTCAGAAACAGACTTCTTTCGGGCCATTACCACCGCGAAGGTGCTGGAGAAACTGGCTGCCACCTATCCCTCCCCCTGCAGGAAACATGATGTTCCCTTGTGGGTGTATATCGCCGGGGACATCTCGATGCGCTTTCACGGCGTCCATCACTTCAATGCCTTTCCCTATGTGATACGCTCCGGAGGGATGATCAATGCCTTTGGCCCTGAGATGGGACATAAGGCGATACACCCAGAGACCGGCGATGTATCACTGTCCTGTGCTGGGTTCAACAACAAAAACGACTATGACCGCCAAACTCCCTGCGATGAAGACCATCTCAGGAAGATGGCCAAGAGGACCGACGCCGAGTTGCTGACCACATGGTTTAACGGGGATATCGTGGGTATCTTCAAACAGCACCACGCCTTTGATCGCGAAGGGATCTTCATCAGGGATGCCTCCTATCTGTTTGTGCCCGATAACCCTCGTTACGAGGGATCATCACGCATGCTCTTTGATGAACACAACCATCCGGTGGAGAGCAAGACCCTGACGGCAAAAGAGCGGGCACAGTACCGGTGGCGCCGCTGTTACAAACTGGTGAGCCTCATCCATACGAACCGCAGCGGGGATTCCTTTCTGTACGCTGCGCTGAAGGTCGTTGCGGGCAAGGATCACGAGAGCCCCCTTCTGTACCGGTTGGTACAGCAATTTATAGAGTTTCACGGCAAGGGAATCATCAAGAAGCTGATTCTGGACCGCGGCTTTCTGGACGGCCCAAATATCGGCAGATGCAAGCAGGACTGGGGGATCGATGTGCTGATCCCGGCGAGGAAGGACATGGATATCTACCAAGATGTGGTGGGGTTAGCCAAAGGCGGAGCGTTGAACTTTCAGCCGTGGGTACCGCCATCTCCTCGCCCCAAGCCCGTTCCCCTTCATCGGCCCGAGCGTATCAGAAAACGAGAGGAGGCTAGACAGCGTACGCTCGCCCTCCATAAGGCACAAGCCACTGCAGAGACACAACCATCTCGTCCAACACTAATGCGATCCGAAATCGCGGTGGTTGCAGGCGTTAAGACCTTTACCTCCTGTCCAGTACCCCTGGATGTCATCGTCAACAAAGAGGTCGATGCCGATGGCCGCGAAGAGTATTGGGTGCTGCTTTCTACCGAGACGGTTGCCGACCCTCTCCTTGGCCGGCAGGACTACGCTCTGCGTACTACCATCGAAGAGCGGCATCGCCAATTGAAGTGCTTCTCCGACCTGGAGGCGTTCTCTTCGCCCTCCTTCAATCTTATTGTCAATCAAGTGGTCTTTGTATTGCTCACCTACAGCCTGTTGCAATGGTATCTCCTGCGCGCTGACCGCAAGGAACTCAACCCAAAGACGCGCACCCGGACTCTGGAACTGCTCAGGCCTACCTTGACAGTTATTCTCCTCTACTATCAAAGCTATGTGGCTTGCCTGAGTCCCCTGGAACACCAGGAACTGGTGCTCACTCTGAGCGAAGAGGCCCGAAAGAAAATCCTAGCCAAAACTCGTCGACTACGCCGCACCTTGGCCAATCAACTCGCGAACCCCCGCGCGCCATAGGCCTATCGCCTGCAGTGCTAGCCTCTCCTACTGAACTCAACCGCCGATCCTTCCTCGGCAGTCTATAGAGCCTTTACTCTTTCTGCTTTGAGCACCCGTATATCTCAGCGAGATATCGCTCACAAAACCTCGTGAATTCACGTTCCTGACCTGCGGGCGCCTGCCAGACAAAGTCTTTTGCTTAATTTCTTGCCCTACTGTCTGAATTGCAGAGCTGCTTATTTATTTGCTTGACAATATTTGCTTGACAAGCGGGCCTTATTTTACTTACAATCATAAACAAAAACAAAAAACAAAAAAACATATCTTTTTTATCCAGTCTTCATTGCGTGGCGAGGTAGCATGAAGAGACGTAAATTCTTACAAACATTATTGACTATTCTTGGTTCAACTGCCTTTGTTTCTTTTGCCTATCCCCTGCTCAGATTTCTTGCACCGCCCAGCGGTGAGGCAAAAACGAAGAAGCTTATACTGGGAAAAGGGGAGGTGCCTATCGGCGCAGCTAAGGATATCGTCTTTAATGATGTGCCTGCGATCATTATCAACAGACCAGGCAGGGGACTCATAGCCTTCTCCAGAGTCTGTACACACCTCGGGTGTTTGGTTGAGTACGAAAAGGACAAAAACCGGTTGCTCTGTCCCTGTCATGCAGGGGTATATGACCTTGAAGGAAACGTTGTGTCGGGTCCGCCACCTCAACCATTGCCCAAATTGCCCCTGAGGGTAGAGGGCGAAAATATTGTGATAGGATAGGAATCGATGGCGCATAAATTTAAGGACTGGCTTGAAGTGAGGATAGGTCTCAATGACCTTATCAGAACACAATTAACGGAATACCGGGTACCGAAAAATATCAATATCCTTTACACCCTTGGCTTTATCGCGCTGGCAGGATATATCATTCAAGTAGTTTCGGGCATCTTTCTTCTCATCTATTATATTCCCCACCCTGAGTATGCCTTCAAGAGCGTTCAGAATATCATGAACAGGGTGCCTTATGGCTGGTTGTTCAGGCAGATACATGTCGTTGGAAGCAACCTTCTGATTGCAGCAGTTATTCTTCATATGCTTACCACTTTTCTCATGGGAAACTATAAAAAGCCGCGGGAGCTGACGTGGATCGGGGGAGGCCTGATGCTTCTCATCACACTTGCATTCGGTCTGAGCGGGTATCTGCTGCCATGGAGTCAGCTGAGCTATTGGGCTACGACTGTTACGACCTCAGCCCCGACCGCTTTTCCCTACCTCGGCGATTTTGTAACGAAGCTTCTGCGAGGCAGTGATAATGTGTCAGGGATAACCCTGAGCAGATTCTTTGCTCTACATGTGGCGATCTTGCCTCCGCTTTTCTTAGCTCTCATGGTATTGCATATTTTTCTGATAAGGCGTATCGGCATCTCTGCAACACCCTTCGGCGTTACAGACGAAGAAAAAAGACCATTGACGCAGTATATAAAGAAAACCCACCCCGATGGCTATCCTTTCTATCCCGATTTCTTCCGGAAAGAGATGCTCATGGTCATGGCATATTTCACGGTCATGTTCGCTATCATTACGTTTCTATCCACGTTATTCCTGCCTGAGGAGGCTAATACTCCTGCCGACCCCTTTGAGACACCTGCTCATATCAGGCCAGAATGGTATTTCCTTGCGCCGTATCAGATGCTGAAGCTCGTACCGAATAAATTTCTAGGCATCAGCTTGCAGATTATTCTTATCGGAGTTTTCCTTCTATGGCCATTCTTGGATACTTATAAAGAAAAAAATTTATGGAAGAGACCTGTTTTACGAGGCATATTCCTCCTGTTTCTCGCCTTCTGGGTTGTTTTGATGTTTTGGGGGAGGTATTAAAATGAGATACCTTGTTCTTTTGCTGGTGATGCTGTTCATCCTTCCCTCGATCGCCAGCGCAGGCTACAGAGAGGAATTCGAAAAAGAATTTATGTCGAAACCCTGGGCCGGGGAACAGATCGAGGAGGACGTCTGTATTCAGTGTCACAGCTCTGAGACAATGAAGCCGGCGTTTCGGAATACCGCGGACGAGTGGAAAACGAGCTGGCATNNTAAAATATCCTGTCACGACTGTCATGGCGGCGATTCAAAGGATGCAGCCATGGCGATGTCTCCCCAAAGGGGTTTCCTCGGGACCCCAAATTATGTGCAAGTTCCGGAGTTCTGTGGGAAGTGCCATATCGGCATTCTGAAGAATTATCTCGATAGTGGGCATGGCAAGGCTCTCAAGGCTTCCGGGAAGGGACCCAATTGTGTGACCTGTCATGGTTCTCATAATATACAGAAGGCGAGTATCGATATTATCAATGAACAACGCTGCTCAAAATGTCATTCTTATGAAAGGGCCCAGATAATGAAACAGACCCTCTTTCTTACTGAAGAGAAAATAAGCAAGTTAGAGAGTAATTTCAAGGCGCTGAGAGAAGAGGGAGTCTTTCCTGAGGAAGGAGAAAAGAGTCTTTTCAGCACAGAGGCAGAATTTCGAACCCTTTTTCATACGGTTGATGTATCCCTTATTAAGGAGCGGACCGATGATTTTACAAAGAGATTGAACGTTATAGAAAAAGATATACAAGATACCTCCCTTGAACTTGGTTTCAGGAAAAACTTCTCGACATTCTTGATGTTGCTTTTTGCGGGAATGGCCGTTGTGATAGTGCTGCTGTCAAAACCACCGAAGGATTAGCTATCCCGTCTAGACTCCGCATTATCTTAACATCTCCTGGCCTACTAGTGCTCTGTCTCAGAAATAACTTGACATAAACGAGAAAAACATGTATAGTGAATCCATGAGCAGAAGAGCGGCAGAAATTATTCTTTCAGACGAGGAGCAATCGAAGATAACAATGTGGGCGAAGGGAAGGCGCTTTCCCGCTCGATTGGTTCAGAGAGCACAAATTATTCTGATGGCAGCCAGAGGGGCATTCAGTAAGGACATTGCTGCAAAGCTGGGAACAACAAGGCCCACCGTACAACTGTGGCGAGACCGATTTCTGGCACTTCGGTTAGCTGGGATAACGAAAGATGCTCCTCGTCCTGGACGTCTGCCGAGAATTTCAGCGGAGAAAATCACTGAAGTGGTGAGGGCAACCCTTCACGAGAAGCCCTCGAATGCGACTCACTGGAGTACGCGTTCTATGGCAGCGGCTCAGGGGATTAGTAAGGCAACGGTCTGTAGGATCTGGAATCAACACAATCTTAAACCTCATTTGGTAAAGACATTCAAACTGAGCCGTGAGAAACATTTTGTGGAGAAATTGCGCGATATCGTTGGCCTCTATATGAACCCACCAGATAAGGCGCTGGTGCTGTGCGTTGACGAGAAGAGCCAAATTCAGGCGCTTGATAGAACACAGCCGGGGTTACCCATGAAAAAAGGACGCTGCGGGACGCAGACGCATGATTATAAACGCAACGGTACAACCACGCTGTTTGCGGCTTTGAGCATGCTTGATGGGAAAGTCATAGGCGACTGCATGCCCCGTCACAGACATCAGGAATTTATTCGCTTCCTCAAAAAGATAGACAACGAAACGCCGGCAGGTCTGGATCTGCATCTCATAGTAGACAATTATGGGACACACAAACATCCCCGTGTAAAATCTTGGCTTAGTCGGCATCCTCGCTTTCACCTTCATTTTATTCCGACTTCAAGCTCCTGGTTAAATTTGGTTGAAAGATGGTTCCGTGAAATCACCCAGAAACGGATTCGCCGCGGTACGTTTCAAAGTGTGCCAGATTTGATTACAGCGATCAACGATTATCTGGAAAATCATAATCAGAATCCTCAGGTCTTTGTTTGGAGCGCGTCAGCAGATCAGATCTTAACAACAATAGCTAAATGTAAAGAAGTGTTGGAGACACTACACTAGCGTTTCTACACCACGGACAAATTCTATGACATCAATGACATCCTCAGACCATCAAACGGTACTCCGAGGTCCCATGGGCAAGCACTCTGCCGAACCTCGGTCCTTGATCATGCCCTTTGTTGTATCTGCAGTACTTCTGTAGTTTGTCCGCATAGCGTACTAACTTCTCCCTGAAGCACGAAACTCTAGGCATGTGATTACAGAAGACTGGACTGGATGAAGCAGACGAGAAGACTATTCCGGAAACGATCGCCTTTGAGGAGAACCATCTCAGATCCGGGCGGCAACGGATGCGCAGGATCGCCAAACTCATGATTGCCGCAGTTGTTTCGCGTTAATATACTGAAAATATGAACAAGACCCGCAATTTCACTGTGAAGCAGAGCAGGAATGGACGGTCACGCAGAGATAGGGTCACTTATGTGAGCGTTGGGCCACCGGAGCATTGTGTCCGTTCTGTACGTTCGTCGCAAATCTCAGTTTACCGGTATAAATCGGGATGGCAAATTTGAGCAGCAAGGTATAAATTAATGCTCCTGCAGCCCATACCCCAAGCGTTATCAATACTTCAGGCACCGTTGGCGAGTATTCATATATCTCTCCAAGGGTATCGGGCACAAATCCGGGAATTACAAGGCCCAGCCCTTTCTCGATGTATACACCGATGATGACGAAGACGCACGCCATATTCAGGGTCATAAAGTTCTCGCGGGTCTTAGGCAAAAGGAACATGAAAAAAGAGGTGATGTTGAGAATGGTTGCAAACCAAATCCATGGAACAAGGGCATTTTTCCCATGAAGACCAAAGTAAAGATATTTGATAGAATACGTGTCGATGCTTCCTGAATAAAATTCCTTAAAAACTTCCGCACCAAGAAGGAAGAGGTTTAAGCCCATCGCATAGGCGATCAATTCAGCGATCTTGAAGATTGCGCGGTTTTCGATCTCGACCTCCGATGTTCTCCGGATGATCTGAAAGAGAATAATCATGATCGCCGGGCCGGAACAGAACGCAGAGGCAAGGAATCGGGGCGCAAGGATTGATGCGTTCCAGAACGGCCTGGCTGAAAGGCCGTTATAGAGGAATGCTGTCACCGTATGAATACTGACAGCCCATGGTATCGAAAGGATAATCAAAGGCCCGATAACGGACATTTTGTACTCCTTACCGATAGAGAGACGGTATAAGACATAGAACGCGATAAAGGTATTTATAGCCAGATAGCCGTTCAATACCAACACATCCCAAGCGAGAAGGGATGCCGGGAAGTGCATTTTGCCGATGACCGGCAAAATGTGCCACGCCCGCAACGGCTGGCCCATGTCAATCATGACAAAGAGAAGGCACATCGTAATGGCAGTGATAGCAAGGAGTTCCCCGAACAGCACGATCTCTTTTATCGGCTTAAAATTATAGATATAGGCGGGGATAACGAGCAATACAGCGGCAGCAGCGACCCCCACAAGAAAGGTAAAGTTCGAGATGAAGAATCCCCAGGAGACCTGGTCTCGCATGCCTGTCGTTATCAATCCCCTCTGATACTGGTCACTATAAGCACTGATTCCCAAAAAGATCAAGAAACAGAGAAAGGCAATCCAGAGGTAGTATTTTTTGTCTCCTACAAAGATCTGGCGCAAGGCTATAAAGAAATTTTTTATGAGATGGGTCATCGTCTCTTCCTCCTATGCCCCGTATGCGAAGAAGTAATAAAACTTCGGAGAGGTATTCAGGTCTTCCTTCAGCCTGAAGACCCTCTTGCGTTCAATGAGCTGTCTCATCTCGCTGTTGGGGTCGAGGAGATTTCCGAATTTTCTCGCTCCTACAGGACATGCCTCGACACACGCAGGATATCTGCCGTTCCTCGTCCTCTGTATGCAGAACGTGCACTTCTCGACAACCCCCTTATATCGCGGACGGTTGCCCAGATAGTGTGTCTTCGGATTTATCTCTTCCGGCTTCCTGTTCGGCGTCGCCCAGTTGAAATGTCGCGCGCCATATGGACAAGCAGCCATGCAGTATCGGCATCCGATACACCAGTTGTAATCGACGACCACTATGCCATCGGGTTCCTTCCATGTTGCCTGTGTCGGGCACGACCTCACACATGGAGGGTTCTCACACTGCTGGCATTGCACAGGCATATAGAAATACCCCGGCTCGGGAACCTGTGAAGGATTGTAATATTTTTCAGAGTTTTCGAGGTCGACCCACTTGTCACCTTTTTTAAAACGGAGAACCGTTATCCAGTGTATCTGAGGGTCTTTGGACTGGTTGTTCTCATCTACGCAGGCGTATTCGCATCTCCTGCAGCCAATACACCTTGAAAGGTCAAGGCCGTACCCGAAGGTGACTCCCGGTATAGCCTTCTCGACGCCTATTTTTATCTGCTTTTTATATTTCTGTTCAGCCTCTCTCTCGAGGCGCTCTATTACGTTTTTTATTTCCGCATCATCCATCTCCAAGAAATGCTTCTGGAAAAAAACCTCCCAGAAAGAGGCATCGGCTTTGTTTAGAGGAAGGGCTGTGGCAGCGAGACCAAGGGCGGCTCCCTTTATGAAGGTCCTCCTGTTAAGATATTTCTCCGCTCTATTGCCCGTTATCTTTTTCATGTTACCTCGATGAACCCTCCATTTACTTAATTTCTGACGGTGGTATCGGCGGTGGCAGGGGCTCTATCGGTTTGAACCTGGGGGCATGGGGCCAGTGGCAGTTGACACAGAGCAGATACTGTTTTTCTCCGTTCCACATCCCTGTTCTCTTGCCGTGAATCCCTAACTTCCAATCGCGCAGCACCGTGCCGTGGCATTGGCCGCAGAGGTTGTATGACTCTTCGAATTTTATCACAGTCCCATTGGCCAGTCTCAGGGTATCCCTGTTGGTAGGGTTGTGGCAGTCAAAACACCATCCGCCGGGCATGTGCTTCAGTTCAATATCCTGGTGCATCTGTTCGAGTTTCCTCGGTGTTCTGTTCACCGGCATACCCTGGTGACACTGTGAACAAGGGAATATGCCGGGAGAGAAGGGAGGGGGAGAAACAAGAAAATTCTTGGGTATTTCCTCCTCTGCCGATGTGAGGGCTGCGAATGCAAAGAAAAAACAGAGCAAAACTCCAACAAATACGGAGACAGATAGTAGGTTAGTTTTCGTTTCGATCATACAGCTATTTTATTCTAAGATAATTCTTATCTTTATTTCAAGAACAATTAGAAGACCTCTCAAGCACTTCCTTGATAGACGACACACCATGCGATTAGTGCGACTCCTCGAAACCGAATATAGGCAAGACCTTGCTCAATATCCAGAACAGAACAAAAGGAGTTGCTGCAACGGTAAGAGCACCCATCAGTCCTTCTTTAAATGTTTCGATGTTGTGAGGAATGATCGGCATGACGTAGTGCATATAGCCCATAAAGGTCAGGGAGAATGACTGGCCGCCGATGACAACATTCCACCTCATCATGAAAACACCGAAGAGAACGAGGATTACTCCGACCACGGCTCTTTTGATTGAAAGTTTCGGCATCAAGAAAATGATAAAGGGTAAAAGGTTCCCAATACCGTATTGGAGGATAAAGATGTCGGCAAAATCTTTTCCGTAGATAACGCTCCTGAGGATATCCCATGTTTTAACCGCAGTATATCCTCGGAAAATGAGGTCTAGGAGCTCGAGGCTGATGGCAAAGATCATGAAGAAGAGAAGATACCTTGCTGTCATCCGAATCTCATGCAGCTCGACACCCCTTATCTCATCCTGGGACGGATAAGTCGAGTACGGTGTCCTCTTGCGTGCCGCGAAGAATTTCCGTATCTCCATGACGACGATATAAGTCAGCATGCAGAGGGCGATTCCTGAGACTATGGCAGACATGATGAATATGACCGGCATAAGCGGTGTCATCCAGAGAGCATTTGCCTTAACAGAACCGAAAATGAAACCAGCATATCCGTGGAGGAAACATGCGACAGGAATTCCGATACCCGCAAGGATTTTCACGGCCTTTTCATCTTTATGGAGGGCCTCCTCACTCACATCGTATGCACCAAGTGTCAGGACAGAGAATATTCGATATCTAATCGTCTCTGCAAGGCTCTTATCCTGCTTCTTCTGCAGGGAAAGGGCGGTATCGACGAAGTGCTTCCGAAAGACAAACCATATTTCGGAGGCAACGATAGCCCCGTAAGTGGAAAAGACGATGCCAAAGGCTGCAATGGCAGAGGTGAAATGGGGGCTCATCATCACTTCGATTCCCCTCTGCGGTTGCTGCAGATGCATCAAAAGCGGCATCATTGCCACCGGCAAAAGGGCGAAGGAGAAGACGAGAGAAAACCGTGCCATATCCTTCAGCTGTTTTATGCCGAATACATGATAGAGAGACGAAAGAACAAAGGCACCTGCAACGAGACCGGTCATGAACGGGTACATGACGATTTGTATAGACCAGTAGATATACTCATTTGGAAGGACAAAGAGCTCCTTTAATGTCCACGCTTCTCCATGAACCATGTTTATCTCACCTCCTCATCTAAACCGATATAATAGACCTGTGGNNTAACGGGGTCGTTGGGATCTTTGATATTTCCGATCATCCTCGCGCCGAAGGGGCATGCCTGCACGCATGCTGTCTTCAAGCCCTTTGTTATCCGGTGATAACAGAAATTGCATTTTTCAGCGACATGGTATACGGGATGAAAGAATCTCACTCCGTAAGGGCACGCCATAATGCAGTATCCGCAGCCGATGCACCATTTCCTGTCGACCAGCACAACCCCGTCAGCTGTCTGGTACGTCGCACCCACAGGGCATACTTGGACACAGGGAGGATTTTCACACTGGTTGCAGAGCTTGGGGACAAAGAATGCCTTTTCTATATCCTCTTTTTTAATATCGTGGTAATGTCCCTCACCAAGGTCGATCTTGCTTGTAGTAAAACCATCTCGTGCGCCCTTTGGTGTGTCGGCATATACTCTTCCTTCCTTCGTGAGGACATACCGTTCCACCCACGTTCTGGTGACATTGGCATCGTAGGGTACTTCATTTTCCAACTTGCACGCCTTCACACAGAACCCGCAGCCGACACATTTGTGGGTATCCACTAGAAACGCCCAGCGCACTTTTGTTGTATCCCCTAAAGCTGCAAGAAGCTTCTGGGGGTTCACTATTTCGATTGCGGCAATCGGCAGCGCAAGTCCAGCCATCCCCTTGAGCGCATTTATTAACAGGTCTCTCCTCGTAATCATTTCATGCCCTCCAGTGTAGGCTTGTGCGGGTTATGGCACATGACACATTCAATGTCAGGGTTATGTTTATCAGGGTCTATGCCTCTTATATTCGATCGTCCACTCGTAGGGTAGGGGAGGGGATAATGGCAGCGAAGACACTGTGCCCTGCTTCTGTCTATGCTCAGTTTCGGCGGGTCGGCCGGGTGGTCAATCGCCGGGCCATGACAGTTTTCACACTGGATAATTGCATGGGGCGTCTGCATAATCGAAGAATATTTATCGCTGTGGCAGTCCTTGCAGTATTCCTCTGATCGGTATTTAACTTTGAAAGCCTTCCACTCCTCTTCATTGCTCTTTCGGTGCAGACCGTACATATAGCCTCGTTCCCCAATGCCAAAGTCCTTCGGTACCAAGAAGTGCCTCACAATAAGGATCAAGACTACAAATACGATTACTACATAAAGAGGTCTCCAGATATGATTCTTCATAACACTATCTTAACCTCACTCTTCAGGATTCGTAACAGAGGGCTATAGCAGAGACAAGGGAAGACGTTTCCCTTACCTTTTGCGCCCGCTATTGTAACATATTTCATTTTTCCATCAACCGACAAATCGTTTCGGCTCTCTGAATTCGTGACATTTTACACAGTCTTTCTGCGCACTCTCAGTTGTCACACGCCAGGAATGGGGCTTATGACAGTCTTTACACTGCATTCCAACAACCTTTATGTGAAGCGAATGCTTCCCCACGTTAATGATATTCCTGTGGCAGTTGAGGCAATCACCCCAGTCCGGTCGAACCCTTTCATGGGGCTTGTGGCAGGTATAGCAATCAANNCGGCCTCACCTTCGAATGGGGCTTGTGGCAAGTGTAGCAATCAAACTTCATGGGTGCATCGGCCGGGACATCAATCTTAATGGCCTTCGCAATGGTGGCCTGACCTGGCTGATAATGGGTCACATCCAGGGAAGCATCAGCGATCAATTCTTTTCTGACATCGTCACCGCCGTGACAGAAAAGGCATTTCTTCCTTCCTGGTAAGAGATTTGTTGTCCTGTCGGTGTGACAGTTAAGACATGCGAGCCCCTCCATGCCAATACCATGAACTACCTTACCCTTATGGCAGTTGACGCAGAATCTTGCCTCAGGGGTAAATTTGTGCACCATGTAACCATGACATTTTGAGCACTCAGTCTGTTCCATGAACACGTGCTTCGCGTGGAGATTCGACTTGTTTATCATATCTGCCTGGGGATATCGGTCATCCTTTTCCCAATGGCACTTTATACAGAATTTCCACGGAACGATTATCTTACCATGCCTATCCGGCACTACGGTCGGCCGTTTCAGGATAAAGCTTATAAGCAGCTTGTTCATTTCCGGGATTGAGAGGTGATGGCACTCATGGCAGTTTATCATGTGGTGTTCACTCGTTTGCCACGCCTGGAAAGCTGACTTCATGAGATGACAGCTCACACAAAAATTCGGATTGTTTTGCGTAAAGTCATAAAACCGATAGGAAACAAAACCACTGCCGACCAGGATAATCAGGAGCAGTACCGCGATGATTACCTTTCCTTTGAAAGGAATCCCCGCTTCCATCCAGGCATGCAGATTCTTTAACCATTTTAAAGGGTTCACCTTCTTTAACCAACTCAATGGATTCATCACGACAAACCTCCCCTNNACGACCTATAACGTCAGGAACCTTTTCGGATCCTTATATTCGTGACACACAATACACTCTTTTTTCGCCTGGGCCTCTGTTACCCTCCATATGTGAGGCTTATGGCAATCCTTGCAGCTCAACCCAACGGTCTTAATATGCAGTTCATGTTTGCCGGCAGTGGGAATATTGCTGTGGCATTTCAGACAATCATTCCAATCAGGCCTCACCTTCCGAGCCTCATGAGGTTTGTGGCATTCATAGCAATAAAACTGCATTGGTGCGTCATCAGGGACGATGATCTTGATGGCCTGGTTGACCGTTTGAGGGGAAGGCAGAAAGTGCTTCACATCAATCGTGTCGCCTCTGACGAGTTCTTCCCTCACCTGCTCGTTGCCGTGACAGTATAAACATTTCTTTCTTTCCGGCCTCAGATTCTTGGTCCTCTCGGTATGGCAGTTAAGACAGGCAAGTTTCTCCATTCCCGTACCGTGGACCTCCTTCCCAATATGGCACTTGACACAGAATCTCTCGTCGGTCGGGAACTTGTGGATGATATAACCGTGGCATTGCGTACACTCCAAATTCGCAGTGGTCGCATGCCTGATATGGTACTGGGAGTTGGAGACATTCGGCGCTTCGGGGTATTTCTTGTTTTTCTCCCAATGGCAGAACATGCAGAATTTCTTTGGTACAATGATCTCGCCGTGTCTCGGCGAAACCGTCTTACGGCCGAGAAAAACGAACTTCGTTATTTGCATCACTTGCTCTTTCCGAGTTGCGTGATGGCAGTCATGGCAGGTTACCTTATTGTGCTCGCTCCTTTGCCATGCGGCGTGGGCAGCGTCGTGAACATGACACATCCTGCACGCTTCGGGGTCGTGCTCGAAATAATCATTGATTCTGTACCCTGTGTAACCCGTGCCGACCAGAAAGAGCAGGACGAATAGGGAGAGCAGTATCTTTGCCTTTCTCGGGAGTTTTTCCGTAAACCAGGTAATAATTTGGTCAAGCAGCATCAAGGGTTTGAACACAAAAGTCTCCCTTTGTCTGCGACGCCAGTGGTCATCGCTTGATTTCCGTCAATGTCGCAAATGCTGCACGAACTGTTTTGTCTATATCTTTTTGGGTATGGGCGAGCGAGACAAACCCGGCTTCGAACTGAGACGGGGCAAGATTAATGCCGCGACTCAGCATGCCCCTGAAAAACCGGCCGAATTTCTCAGTATCTGATTTTTTTGCTGTGCTGTAATCAACGACTTCACTGTTGGTGAAATAGGTGCAGAACATGGTTCCAGCCCTATAAAACTTG
>DMNE01000382.1 GCA_003453735.1 Nitrospiraceae bacterium
CTTATCCAGGCCGCACTCCTCGGACATGAGGGCGTATTTCCCTTTAACCCCCCCGACCGCGCCGGGCCGGAGCTTCTTGGCGTCCTGCACCATGAAGCACTCGCCCTTGGGCGTAAAGCCCATCACGCAGTTGGGCCCGTCTATGACGAGCATCCTCAGGGACTGCCTTATCAGCGAGAGGGCCTCTTTGTCGTCCCGGCCGGCCTCGGCCTCCGCCCGCNNTTGACGCCTGATATAGTGCATTATGTGGGTGAATACCTCGCTGTCGCTGTTATAGCCGGTATAGCCCGGGAAACCCCTGCTCATCAGATATTCCCGGATGGGCACGAAGGCCGTGTTCTCGCCGTTCGTCATCGTGCTGAAGCCCTGGATAAAGAACGGGTGGCAGGCGTAGAGGTTGATTGCGTAATTGGTGTTCTGCCTGCCCTGGGCCAGTATTATCCTGGCAGTCAGTTTATCCAGGCCGCCGTCGTCCAGCCCGAAGAACGCGGCAAGCGTAAGCGGGTCTCCTACTTCCTTGATAGTGATTACGTCCGGGTAGAAGGAAAATACCACTATGGACTCGTCGGCCTCGCCCATCCTCCTCAAGGCGAGCCTGGTGGAGAGCAGGAGCTCCTCTTTTCCCCGTAAATTCGTATCCCTGTACTGGGCCGGGTAGTCGTAGAACCTGGCGAAGTAGTGGTCCCGCCTCTCGATGCCCCTTACCTGCTTTATCTTCGGACTCCAGTGGTGGACGGACTTGAAACCTTTTTCCATCATGAACTGGTCCAGCGCCTTCAGGCCTTTTTCGGAACATATGCCGGAGAGTACGGGATAGTCCTTAAGGGATTCCGCCCAGCCGCCCAGGTTTTTGAGCACAAGCCCCATGCCGGAGCCGTCGTGGCCCTCTTTCATGGTCTCCAGGGCGAGGATGTTNNCGGCACATCTATTGTCTTTTTGCTCCTTTTAACAGCTGGCCCCCATACCGGCCCTCGCTTTTTTACGGCATAAAACTGCCGTCTTTTAGTATAGAAATTACAGGGTTTTTTTGTCAAAGGGGGATAAAAACGAATGGGGCCCTCGCGCGCACGCGTTTTTTTCCGGATTTTGTTCAATCACTTTCCGGATTCTCCTTTGTTTCCGGATGGTTGCGCGATTTCGTGTTCACGTCTGTTCAGCGTCTTCAGGGTTTTGTCCAATCAGCTCGCTGCCCCTTCAGGCATTTTCTTAAATGGATTCAAAGTGTTTGCCCCGTTCATTTTGTGGCATCTTGTTCAGGATTTTGTTCAATTTGGAATCGTGTTTTGTTCCGTTCGCCCCTCTCGCCGGCCATTCTAAAAGGCGGCAGCGGACATCGTCAATCTTGACAATGTCCGTACAGACTTGCCGTTTCCGGGCTTTTTAGCCCCCTTCATTTCCATGATTTCTTTCGGAAAGGACCACCCTTGCCGCCGGATGCCCGGCGCGCTGTACCCGTTCGAGCAAACGGGAACATAGCTTCCCCTTTGGGTCTCAGATTCTCACAGTACTAGACAGCTCGGTCATTTTTAAAAATTCAAGGACTGCGTCGAGTACGCCATACCAGCGGGCGCTATGTTCCCGCGCGGTGTACAGCCACGAAGAGAGAGGTACTAAGTAGCGCAACTGGTGTGATTTACCGGTAGAATGTGGGATGTGTATTTTTTTCTATCTTCATGCAGGAATACGCTCTCTGAATCGTTTGCAAGAATCTGATATTCTCTTTTTAAATTCCTCTTCCGAAATTTCAACTGCGTTTGGTAATTTTTTAGTAAAAAGGCGTCCGGGATGCAAACAATCCCAAACTGATNNCCCCAGGGTCATGAATTCCAAAACCATCAATAATCTGATTCCATGCAGGCTGGAAATATTGTATCATTGTAGATTCGCTCCATGAAACCAGTTCACTTGATGTTGCAATAACTTTAAAACGAAATTCATTTAACTCTAATCCGCTACATTGATTTAGGGAGCGGACGTGTTCGTTTAGTCTTGAATAAAGGTTTTGCGTGTTCTTTGAAGTATCTCCCTTTCTTCTGCCGCTTTCAACAGCTTTGCCGACGTAAATGGGAAATTCGCATGTTTTCTGATTAAGCTCAGAAATGCATTGATAAAGTGGATAGTCGCCGTTATAGAACAAGAAGTAGATTCCAACGTATTTCCGTAGCACAGCACCATAGTCTTTCAAATCTTTGAGCGTATAGCATTCCTGCTTCTTATAAAATTGAATCAGCTCGAACGAAAGTTTTTTCGGTATGGTAAAGACCTTTAGTTTATCTGGGCCCATAACGCGTCATTATATCCTGTGAAAAGCAAAAATTGACTTTGCATGCGAGCGGGTAGTATGCTAACCCATGCAGCTGCCTAAAGAACTGTCTTGCATTGATAAATTGGTTTTGGTGCATATAGCTATGAAAGGCGAAGATGAATACAGTATCAGTTTATTGAGCAACGCCTTATCCGTTAGCCGGAAAAGCATTCATTTAGCATTGAAAAGACTTGTTTCAAAAGGATATTTGCATGTAACTGAAGTATCTAGTGGCCGGAGGGCGACTGCTTACAAAATTAATACAAGGGTAAAGAAGATATTATGAGACAGATGAACTTATTAGGCCAATCTTATACAGATACGGCATTTCAGGAGAATAAGGACCTGCCTTTCCATAGATGGGTTAATTGGATTGCTGGATTCTCGGAGTTATTTGTAGCTGAGGCTTTGGAACGGCATTTGCCTTATCGTGGGAAACAATTTACAGTGCTTGACCCATTTTCAGGTATCGGCACTACTATGACCACTTCCTATTTGCGAGGGTATTCTTCTATCGGCTTCGAAATTAACCCGTTCCCGGCATTTGTTACTAGAGTGAAATATTCAGCCATTCATGATTTAGACCTAGATGGAATGAAATCTGAAATTACGCATTTTTCAGAATTCATGGCACAGTCAAAAAGGCCACATCTCAGTAAGCCGCCTTCCGGCTTTAAAACCCGCATGGAATTTTATAGTCCAAAGGTCTTAGAGAAAGTATTGCATGCATGGGATTTCTTCGAGATGCTCCGGGACCGTCCTGAATTCTATGATGTTTTCCGTCTTGCTTTCGGGGCCGTGATGGTCTCGTTTTCAAATTATTCTTATGAGCCGTCTTTAGGCTCACGTATAGCTTCAGGAAAAGCACTTATTAATGATTACGATGTAAGTGGAACTATAGTGGCTAAATTAAAAGAAATGTATCAAGATTTGATTTGGGCGCGGAAAGTTGCAATAAATAATTCATCATTTAATCTTATTAATGATTCTTTTTTTTCAAGTGATCTTAAACCTGAAAGTGTCGATTTGCTTATAACGTCACCACCGTATTTAAATAATTATCACTATATAAGAAATACCAGACCGCAATTATTTTGGCTCGGCTTTGCTCAGAACAGTGCCGATCTTCACTACCTGGAAACAAATAATTATGGTAAATATTGGCAGACAGTAAGGGATAGCAATTATAGATGCACTCTAAAAATTAAATTACATAAATTGCAAAAGCTACTAGATAAAATAAGTGCAGTAGAGAGCGATCGAGACGTTTACGGTGGCCGTGGCTGGGCAAATTATGCATGCGAGTATTTTAACGATACTTTGTCATTTTTAAATAAAACTAAAACCGTGTTGAAAAAGGGGAGTAAGGCTATAATTGTTATCGGTAATTCTATTCTCAAGGGCATAGACGTCCCAACCGATGAGGTGTTTTCATTAATTGCAAAGAACTTGGGTTTTAAAGAGGTAAAAATAACCAAAGTACGAAACACAAGGATTGGGTCTAGTATCGTTGGGACAGGACTCCGAACAGCAGGGAGGAAGACCCTCTATGAAAGCGTTGTGGAAATCGAAAAATGAGATCCGTGCAGACCCAATTATGAATTATATGGCAGCCAAATGTTTGTCCATCATTGATGCTAGGGCACATCATCAATTGTGACCAATACTGGTTGAACTATTGAAAACGGTTCCTCCGCATTACTGGACGCAGTCCGCAATGCGGGCTGCCCCTTCTAACCAACAGAAATAGGTAGAGCATCTTGCCACTCGCTTTCTCCCTACAACCTGCAACATTCAATTTGTTATAATGCAGCAGATTACAAGTATTAAATGCGAATAGAATGGGGCAAGTGTTTTCATGAGAATCATTAAACTAAGTCCTGAGGACATCGATTTCCCTGATCGTAATAGTGTTGATGTCTATTTTAGGCAAACTCTCCCAAACAGAAACCTAGCGGGGCAGTTTCTCCTTACAAAAGGCCGTATCGCTGAGAATGGTATAGATCAAGGTGAGTTATTGATTTTTTCCTATAAAACTGAAGTCGTTTATCTCGCGAGAGCCAATTCAAACAGGATACCCAATATGGGCCCTCAAAGGACAATATATCCATTTTATTTTCTTGTGGATCTTCCTACGGTCACCCAAGGTAAAGGAACTCTGTATGAAGTTGAGGAAGCATTAGAGGAAGCATTACATGGTGTAACGAATATCGTTAAAACACAGGGATGGCCGCGTTTTGCCGATTCACAGGCGTTGGAGGAGGTTTGGAATCAGTTTATAAGAGAGTAGCCTGACACCATTTGGGCTCTTTCTAAATAAAATCGAAAGGAGATAAAAGAATGGGACTTACTGACGCATATTCTGTCGCGGTTGGTCGGCTTCCTGATCTTTTTTCAAAAATCAGAGACGGACAAGCACCTGAACAGTTTTCACAACAACTACTCAAAGACTGGGGCTTCACATCATCTAATGATCGTGCTGCTATTCCTCTTTTAAAAGCTTTGGGGTTCCTATCACCAGATGGGAAACCAACATCTTTGTATCATGATTATAGGGATCATTCACGCTCAAAAAGTATCATGGCACAGGCACTCCGAAATGCATACGCAGATATATTTCTGNNTCTGATCAAGGAACACCCTACCGATTCAGACAAACCTGCAGTAAGAGGAAAGTTTAAAAGTTACCACAACGTCAGCGATAATGTGGCTTCCCTTATGACGAGCACTTTTTATATTCTTTTGGGGTTAGCAGACCTAAAAGCACCTGGTCCGCAGAAAAAGAGAATTCCGGAGAAAGAAACAGAACCTGATAATAAAAAACTAGAAA